>NZ_JBFULT010000818.1:0-2427 GCF_054049755.1 Bradyrhizobium sp. P5_C11_2 | reverse complement strand
CACAGGAACACGAGGTCCTCGAACACGACATTGCCGGTCGCACCGGGCGCGAACGGGCAGCCGCCGAGACCGCCGAGCGAGCCATCGAGGATACGCACACCTTCGTCCAGCGCGGCCGCAGCGTTCGCGATACCCATGCCGCGGGTATCATGGAGATGGATGCAGATCGGCTTCGAGCCCGCGAGCCTGACCGCGGCGCGCGTCAGGTCGGCCACCTGCTTCGGGCCGGCATAACCGACCGTGTCGGCGATCGCGACGAAATCGACGCCGGCTTCAAGGCATTTGTCGACCAGACGAAGCACCTCGACAGGATCGACCGCGCCGGTGATCGAGCAGCCCAGCGCCATCGAGATCGCGGCGTTCACCAGCGGCTTGTGGGGGCTGGCGTCACGCATGTCGCAGAGACGTTTCACATTGGCGATCGCGGATTCGCGCGAGCGGTGCGCATTGGCCTGGCTGTGCTCTTCCGTCGCCGAAACCACCGAGGCGATCTCGCCGACGCCGGACTCCAGCGCCTCGTTCACCCCGCGCTCGTTGAGCGCGAGCGCAATGCCGTGCGCGCCGGGCAATCCGGCGACGGTCGCGACGATGTCGCGGACATCGACGAATTGCGGAAAGGTCGTTGCCGGCAGGAACGAGCCGACCTCGAAATGCCGCACGCCGGCGGCATATTCATCGCGCACCCAGCGCTGCTTGGCCTCGGTGGACGGAATTTTTTTCACGAGCTGGAGCCCGTCGCGCAGGCCGACCTCGCGCAGGCTGACGCGGTCGGCCGGGTAAATCTCCTCAATCCTGCTCATGTGCGCCTCCCTGCGGCTTTGGACGTGACGTCGTTGTCGATCTCGGCGCGAACGGCCGCGGTGTCGGCGCCGAGCGGCGCCACCTTCAGGCCCTCGCCGATGTTGCTGCCGTTCCACTCGATCGGCAGCGCCGGCACGCGGAACGGTTTTCCGTCGGCGTTGACATTGTTGACGAGCCCGCCCGGCCGCAGCACATGCGGGTCGGTCAGGAGATCCTCGGGCCTGTTGATCGGCGAAAAGCAGATGTTGAGTGCATCGAGCCTTTGCGACAGTTTTGCCACGTCCCACTGCCTGATGACCTCGGCGACGCGCGGAATGATCCGCCCGCGTGCCAGGATGCGATCGGTCGTGGTGCGAAGCGCGGGATCATCGAGAAATTCAGTCAAGCCAAATTCCCGGCAAAAGCTCTGCCAGTGGCCCTCGGTCACGACGCCGATGAAGATGCGCGCGCCGCCGGCAGCGTCAAAAATGTCGTAGATCGGCCAGGCATGCTCGCGCTCCGGCATCGAGCGCGGCTTGTTGCCGGTCATCTCATATTCGACCATGTGCTGGGCGACCAGGAACAGGCAGTTCTCGAACAGGCCGATGCGGATGTCGGCGCCGTCGCGCTTGCCCCCGCGCTTCTGATACAGCGCCGCCAGGATCGCGATCACGCCGAACATGCCGCCCATGATGTCGTTGGCGGACGAGCCGACGCGCTGCGGCTTCTCGCGGGTGCCGGTCATGGCGGCAAGGCCCGACATCATCTGCACGACCTCGTCGAGCGCCGGGCGGTGCTCGTAGGGGCCCGACAGAAAGCCCTTGTGGCCGGCGACGATCAGATGTGGATGCCGCCGGCGCAATTCGTCCGCGCCGAGCCCCTGCTTGTCGAGCTGGCCATCGCGAAAATTCTCCAGGAACACATCGGCCGTCTCCAGCAGCCGGTGCATGGTGTCGCGATCCTCAGGCTGCTCGAAATCCAGCACCACGCTGCGCTTGCCGCGGTTGAACAGCGGAAAGAACGCCGTCCCCATGCCGCCGAGGGTCCGGGTCTTGTCGCCCGCCGGCGGTTCGACCTTGATCACCTCCGCGCCCAATTGCGCGAGGATCATGCCGCAGGTCGGGCCCATGACCATGTGGGTCATCTCGACGACGCGCACGCCTGCAAGCGGCAGTCCGGTCTCGGCCATGCGTGTCTCCCTGTTCGTCCATCACGAAGACTAGGCCTTCCCAAGCCTTCTGAAAAATATAATCTATCGAAGATTACCTTCACGATTATAGAACGCTTCGCCGTCATGGATTCACGCCAGCTCCGTTATTTCATCGCCGTGTACGAGCAGCGGAACCTGTCGCGCGCAGCCGACCAGGTGAACGTCGCGCAGTCCGCGCTGAGCCATCACATCTCGAACCTGGAGGCCGAGTTCGCAACGCCCCTGTTCGAGCGCAAGTCGCGCGGCATGGAACCGACCGCGGCCGGCGAACGGCTCTATGAGCACGCCCGCATCATCCTGCGCGCGATGGCGGAAGCCGAGACCGAAGTGCGCGAGGGCGCTCGCGTCATTGCCGGCGATATCTCCATCGGCATGGCAAATTCCGGCGTCAAGGCGATCGGCGTGCAGCTGATGCGGACGGTGCTCACCAAATATCC
>NZ_JBFULT010000817.1:0-2433 GCF_054049755.1 Bradyrhizobium sp. P5_C11_2 | reverse complement strand
GCAGGGGATCGTGAGCTTCATCGCGCGCTCGGCCTCTCGCACGGCCTGGTCGACGCTGAGGCGGTCGACGCCCGGCATCGAGGCGATCTGCTCGCGCTTGTTGTCGCCGTCGATCAGGAACAGGGGCCAGATCAGATCGTCGGTGGTGAGCACGTTCTCGCGCACCATGCGCCGGGCCCATTCCGCCTTGCGGTTGCGGCGCGGCCGGACGGTCAGATCGAGGGCAGGGGAGGCTGCCGCACCGGGGCGAGCCACCTCGCGCAGTTCGATCGGACGTCCGTATTTGATCGCCATCACTCTTCCTCCGGCTGGAATTATTCTTATACCAGCTCGCATGGTTCCCGCCACCGCGGCTTGACCTGCCGCAAGGCAGAATTGAACTGACGGGGCAGCCGATTGATTTTGCGGGGAGAAGCAGCCAGAAGGGGGCCATGTCCGAGATATCAACCCGCGACGCGGCCCGCGACAGCGCCAATGCCAGGGACGCCGTCAGAGACAATGCCAGAGACAACGCAATGTCGGTGGCTGCGATCTCGTCGGAGCGCGCCGATACCGACGACAATGTCTGGACCCGCCGGCTCGTGCTGTTCCTGCGGGTGATGGCGCTGCTCTCGATCCTCAAAGGTCTCTATCATTGGGCGCAGGTGACCGGCTTCGTCGGCGGCGAGGACGAGGCGTTCGAGAACCAGTCGATGGCCTGGCAGGCCGCGACCGTCTACTTCGCCGTCATCGAGCTCGTTGCCGCCGTCGGCCTGTGGCTCGCGACACCCTGGGGCGCGGTGGTGTGGCTGACCACCGTGGTGTCGATGGCGGTGATCGAACTGATGTTCCCGGGCATCTACGGCGGCAGCCTGGTCGTCGTCGGCGTGGAAGCCTTCATGCTTGCGGCCTATCTCGCGCTCGCCTGGATGGCCGCGCGCGAGCGGCCGCCGTAGCGTGCGCACGCCTCTTGTAGGATGGGTAGAGCGAAGCGAAACCCATCATCGACGTACGCCTGCATCGATGGGTTTCGCTTCGCTCTCCCCACCCTACGATCTGTTCAACTCCGGGACACGCGCGCAGTTGTGCGCGGTTGGTTGACCGTTGGTTGCCTAAAATTTGCGGTAACTTTTCGTTGACTCCGTGCATTCCGCCACAGCTCTTACGCGCGCGTTTCGAAACGGGGCGGCCCTGTACTGGAATGCGACAGGGCCGGCGGACGGAGGGTGAACAGGACCTTGCGACGGTCAACAGACGGTTGCGAAAAGCCCTTGTGGCACAGGCTTAATCCGCAATTCACTGTCTTAAATTCATGATCTCTTTATTCTCTTATTTAAGCGGATCTTCAAACGGCCCCCTTAAGTTGCACCTATCAGACGGAGCACAAGTTTCGTCGAATAAGTGTCGATAAAAACGACAACAGGGGAAGTGTCATGATGAAAGCCGTCGCAACTGCGGCAGATACCGCAGAGCGCGTCTCCGGCCAGCAGGGTTCGGTGCAGTCGCTCTATCTGGAAGCTTTGACTCTGGTGGAGCGGCTGCATCGCCGGCTCCTCGATGTGATCAAGGACGAGTTCGATCGTCGTGGTCGCGCCGACATCAATTCGGTGCAGGCGCTCCTGCTCTACAACATCGGCGACAAGGAGCTGACCGCGGGCGAACTGCGCACGCGCGGTTACTATCTCGGCTCCAACGTCTCCTACAATCTGAAGAAGCTCGTCGAGCTCGGCTTCCTCGATCATCAGCGCTCGCGCGTCGATCGCCGCTCGGTGCGCATCCGCCTGACGCCGCAGGGCCAGGAAGTCCGTCGCATCGTCGACTCCCTCTACCAGAAGCACGTCAAGACGGTGGAGCAGGTCGGTGGCATCTCGGGCGAGGAGTTCTCGACCCTGAACAAGTCGCTGCACCGCCTCGAGCGGTTCTGGACCGACCAGATCCTGTATCGTCTCTGAGCCCTTTTTCGACGGGATCAAGGCCAAGCCGGCCCGCAACAAGACCGGCAAGCCTCCCGAACGTGCCTAACTTCCCCAAGCGCACCGGCCCGGCTCTGCCCGGACCGGTGCGTTTTGTCGTTTCGCGGCTGCGAGAAAATTCGCCGGCCGGGCGGAACCAGTTCCCCGCATCGCCGTTGTGTCTTTCGGATCGGAGGATGCGATGCTGGTCGAACGCGGGTTGCAGGCCATGAACGTCGAGCTCGTGAGCGATGCCTATGCCATCGCCGCCAACTACCTTCGCCGCTCCGGCGCGATCCCCGACACGCTCGTCACCAACGAGCGCCTGCTCGAAATCGTCATCAAGCTGCTCCAGCATGGCGAATTCAACAAGATCAGGCTCGCCAACAAGGCAATCGCCAGGTTCGAGGCGCAGGCCGAGACCCGAGCGGTTGCCTGACCGAAACGCCCGAAATCAGATGACATGAACCAGAGGGGTGACATGGAAGCCGCCATCGACCGC
>NZ_JBFULT010000816.1:0-2433 GCF_054049755.1 Bradyrhizobium sp. P5_C11_2 | reverse complement strand
GGTCTGCTCCGCCGCAGCACGGCCGTGTTCGCGATCGTCATCGCGATTTCGTGTGCCGGCATCATTCTGCCGATGCTGTTCGAGCAGCGGGTCGTCTCGCGTCTGCTGGAGGTCGTGCTCAATCTCGATGCGATGTTGATCGGGAAAATCACCCGCGACACGGTCATGGGGCGCAAGCTGCGATGGTGGCACGTGGCGATGTGTCTTGGCCTCTACAGCGCGTTCGCCATGGTGATTTTCAAGCGCCTGTATGGCGCCGACTATCAGGGAAATTTTTTCTACAGCTATTCGATCGCATCGGCCTATATCGCGGCCGGAGTCACGTTCGTCACCTTCGCCCGCTATGGCGACAGGCTTGCGTGGCGTGGTCTGACCTTCATCGGCACGATCAGCTACTCGGTGTACCTGATGCAGGTTTACGTGCTGGCGGTGGCGGTGCACTACTTCGGTGCTGGCAGCAATCTGCCGCAATGGATGCTCTTCGCGGCCGGCGTGTTYTCGGTGACGGTTTTGATGTCCTGGGCCAGCTATTACGCCGTCGAGAAACCCGCCGTGGCTTTTGGTCGAACGTATCGCTCGCGACGGAGCGCAGGTGCTGAGGCCATGCCGGTGCCGGAGCGGGGCGTGGCATGACCGAGGCGGCGAGGTCCAATGCTTCAGGCGCGCCGCGGGCGAGCTTTTTTCCGTCGATTCAGGGTCTGCGCGGTCTGGCGGCGCTGACGGTGGTCGTCGCGCATCTCTATGCGATGCCGATGCTTGCCGGATTTCTGCCGACGCTGCCGGGCTGGCTTTACAAGGTGTTCGACACCGGCGGTCACGGCGTCGAACTGTTCTTCATGATCAGCGGCTTTCTGATTCCGGCGAGCCTGGTTCGACACGGCAGGGTCTCGACTTTCATGTACGACCGCTGCCTCCGCATCGTTCCAGTCTTTGTCGTGCTCCACATGGTCGTGTTCACGCTCGGTCCGATCGCCGGTTACAAGTTCTTCAAGGGAATCGACCTCGGAACCTATGTCGAGCTGTTCCTTGTCAATCTGTTCTTCCTTCCCGATGCGCTGGGCCTTCCGATTGCCCAGCAGAATGCCTGGACGCTGTCCTACGAATGGGCCTTCTACATCTGGTTTGCCGCGATCTTTGTCGCCTACCGCGCGGAGAACCGTTGGGTGGCCGTCGTGCTCGGCCTGGTCGCGCTGGTTGCCGTGGCTTACCGCCCGAACACCGCCTTCTTCGGCATCGGCATCTTGTTCGGTCTGATGTCGTTCCGCCTGCCGGTAAAGGGCTGGCTGGGATTGATCGTGGCGATTTCCTGCTTTGCGCTCATGTTCGGGCTGATGGAATATGTCAGCGTGTGGGTCGCGCTCATCCCGGGATTTCTGCTGTTCGCGGTGGTCCTGACGCCGGAGTCGGGATTTGCGCATTTGCTGAGCGCACATGTCCTGCAGTTCATTGGCAAGATCAGCTACAGCATGTATCTCGTGCATCCCTTCGTGCTCTTCCCCTTGCAGATCGTCGGCCGAAAGCTCGCCGAAAGCGGCGTGAATTTCTGGCTGTTGTGGGGCGGGTTCGTTGTCTTGGGTCTCACCCTGACCGTGATCGCGTCCACGCTGAGTTACGAGATCATCGAGGTCCGCCTTCGCGGTGCCCTCGACCGGTTCCTGAGCAAGCGATGGGACGTCGAGCAGACGAAAGTTCAACAGCGTGCCTGATCGAAACCACGCCAGTCAGATGCCTGCAACAGTGGTTTGGTATCCGGTCGAAGGATGCATGATTTGCGTATTCTTGTCCTGACCCACGAATTTCCGCCGTTCCGAGGCGGTGTCGGTACGTATTGTGTGGAGACGGCAAAGGCTGCCGTCGCACAGGGACACACCGTGGAGATCCTCGCGCCGGACTTCGGCAAGGACAATGCGGAGGAGGACCGGCTCTATCCCTTCACCGTGCGTCGCTTCGCCGGCGGCGTCTACGCGACCCGGGCCTTGCCTCGCCTGCTGCTCGCTCTGCTCCGTGCCAAGCCATGGACGTTCGATATCATCCATGCCGCGGACTGGCCGTTCGTGATGCTGATCCCCTGGATGCGGCCGTTCATACGCCGGCGCATCGTCGCCATGATGCACGGCACCGACGTCTTCCTTCTGGCGAAGTCGCGCGCCGCCGGATTGCTGTTCGGCCGGTCCTATTTGCGAGGAGCCGACTATGTCGTGGCCAACAGCCGGTTCACCGAAGACCTCGTTCTGAAATATCACCCCTATCTGGCGTCGCCGCGCCGGACGGCTGTCACGCTGCTCGGCGTCGATCCGTTCTGGTTCAACCCGCCTGTCGGCGCGTCTGAAACGCTGGAACGGCATGGCGTGCCGAAGGGCCGGAAATTGCTGCTGACCGTGGCGCGGCTCGATATCCGCAAGGGCCACCGTTATTTGCTCGAGGCACTCGCCC
>NZ_JBFULT010000815.1:0-2444 GCF_054049755.1 Bradyrhizobium sp. P5_C11_2 | reverse complement strand
TCGCTGTTCACCTTCGCCATGCTGATGCTGGTGACCGCGGACAACCTCGTGCAGCTGTTCTTCGGCTGGGAGGGCGTCGGTCTCGCCAGCTACCTGCTGATCGGGTTCTGGTAYCAGAAGCCGTCGGCGAACGCGGCGGCGATCAAGGCCTTCGTGGTCAACCGCGTCGGCGATTTCGGCTTCGCGCTCGGCATCTTCGCGATCTTCGCCCTCGTCGGCTCGACCGATTTCGAGACGATCTTCCATGCCGCGCCGGACCTCACCGGCAAGACCATCGACTTCCTCGGCTGGCACGCCAATGCGTTGACCCTGACCTGCCTGCTGCTGTTCATGGGCGCGATGGGCAAGTCGGCGCAGTTCCTGCTGCACACCTGGTTGCCGGACGCGATGGAAGGCCCGACCCCGGTCTCGGCGCTGATCCATGCCGCGACCATGGTCACCGCCGGCGTGTTCATGGTGGCGCGCCTGTCGCCGCTGTTCGAGCTCGCACCGAACGCGCAGGCCGTCGTGATGTTCTTCGGCGCGACCACGGCGTTCTTCGCCGCGACCATCGGCCTCGTCCAGAACGACATCAAGCGCATCGTCGCCTATTCGACCTGTTCGCAGCTCGGCTACATGTTCGTGGCGATGGGAGCGGGGGCCTATTCGGTCGGCATGTTCCACCTGTTCACCCACGCCTTCTTCAAGGCGCTGCTGTTCTTGGGCTCCGGCTCGGTGATCTACGCGATGCACCACGAGCAGGACATCCGCAACATGGGCGGCCTCTGGCGCAAGATCCCCTACACCTATGCGGTGATGGTGGTCGGCACGCTGGCGTTGACCGGCTTCCCGCTCACCGCCGGCTATTTCTCCAAGGACGCGATCATCGAGTCAGCCTATGCGTCGCACAATCCGTTCGCGACCTACGGCTTCCTGATGACGGTCGTCGCCGCCGGCCTGACCTCGTTCTACTCCTGGCGCCTGATCTTCAAGACCTTCCACGGCGAGCCGCATGACGAGCAACACTACGAGGCGGCGCATGAGGCCCCGGTCTGGATGCTGATCCCGATCGGCGTGCTCGCGGTCGGCTCCATCGTCGCCGGTTTCCCGTTCAAGGAGCTGTTCGCCGGCCACGGCGTCGAGGAGTTCTTCCGCGACTCCGTGAAGATGAACCCGCACATCATCGAGGAGATGCACCACATCCCCGAGACCATCGCGCTCCTGCCGACGGTGATGATGGTGCTGGGCTTCCTCGTCTCGTACCTGTTCTACATCCGGCGGCCTTACCTGCCGGTCGAGCTCGCGCAGACCCAGCCGGGGCTGTACCAGTTCCTGCTCAACAAATGGTACTTCGACGAGCTCTACGACATCATCTTCGTCCGTCCGGCGAAGTGGATCGGCTATCAGCTCTGGAAGAAGGGCGACGGCTTCGTCATCGACGGCTTCGGTCCCGACGGCGTCTCGGCCCGCGTGCTGGACGTCACCCGCAACGTCGTCAAGATCCAGACCGGCTATCTCTATCACTACGCATTCGCCATGCTGATCGGCGCCGCCGGCCTGATCACCTGGTTCATGTTCGGCTTTGGAGGCCAGTAAATGACGACCTGGCCCATTCTATCCGTCACGACGTTCCTGCCGCTGGTCGGCGCGCTGATCGTCTATCTCAGCCGCGGCGATGACGAGGCCTCGCGGCGCAACTCGTGCTGGATCGCGCTGTGGACCACGCTGATCACCTTCGCGGTGTCGGTGCTCCTGGTCATGCGCTTCGATCCGTCCAACGCCGACTTCCAGTTCGTCGAGAAGGCGAACTGGCTCGCTACCGGCATCACCTACCACATGGGCGTGGACGGCATTTCGCTGCCGCTGGTGATCTTGACCACCGCCATCATGCCGTTCTGCATCATCGCGAGCTGGAAGTCGGTCACGAACCGCGTTCGCGAATACATGATGGCGTTCCTGATCCTGGAAACGCTGATGATCGGTACCTTTTCGGCGCTCGATCTCGTGCTGTTCTACCTGTTCTTCGAGGGCGGCCTGATCCCGATGTTCCTGATCATCGGCGTCTGGGGCGGCCCGCGCCGGGTCTACGCGTCCTTCAAGTTCTTCCTCTACACGCTGCTCGGCTCGGTCCTGATGCTGCTCGCCATCATGGCGCTGTACTGGAACGGCGGCACCACCGACATCCCGACCCTGATGCACACGGCCGTGCCGCGGTCGTTGCAGACCTGGGCGTGGCTGGCCTTCTTCGCCTCGTTCGCGGTGAAGATGCCGATGTGGCCGGTGCACACCTGGCTCCCCGACGCCCACGTCGAGGCGCCGACCGCGGGCTCGGTGGTCCTTGCCGCGATCCTCTTGAAGATGGGCGGCTACGGCTTCCTGCGCTTCTCGCTGCCGATGTTCCCGCTGGCCTCGCATGACTTCGCGCCGCTGATCTTCACGCTCTCGRCCATCGCCATCATCTACAC
>NZ_JBFULT010000814.1:0-2460 GCF_054049755.1 Bradyrhizobium sp. P5_C11_2 | reverse complement strand
ACCCTGAACCTAGCCAAGCGATTGGCTCCGCGCTGCGCCGTCGCCGGAATTGAAATCGCGCTGATGAAACGTCGCGGCGAGATTATTGACGTGCGGGTTGAATAAAGTGGCCTGCTATTTCACAGCAGAGGATGTTGCCGCGCTGAACAGCGCGAAGGACGACGTCCACACAAAATTTGAAGCGCTTCGCAACAAACTCATTGCTCGGACCTACAACAGCAACCGCGGGCGCGAGTACGCTGTCAGTGGCCTCATCCGTAGATTGGATACGATGATCCGCGCCATCAACTATGTGTACAATATTCTCCCGCCAGAACAGGAGGACATTCCTGACGTCGACGACCGTGTCGGCGCCACGATCGTAATTCAATCATTCGTCACCAACCTGCATGGATGTCTCGATAATCTCGCGTGGATATGGGTATACGAAACAAGCCAAAGAGGCCCGGATGGAAAAGAACTTGACCGACACTTGGTTGGCCTTGGCGAAGGATATTGGCTTCTCAGGAAATCGTTTTCAAAACCGTTTAGAAAATATCTCCAGACCCGAAGAAAATGGTTCCGGCATGTGGCGGAGTTCCGTGATGCTTTGGCCCACAGGATACCCCTATACATTCTGCCATTTATTCTCTCCAAAGATAAATCCGACGAATACCATCGGCTTGAGAAGGAGGCCCACGAAGCCGGTCAGAAAGGTGACTACAAGGCCTATGACGAATTAATAGCGAAGCAGAGAAAGCTCGGCGTTTATCGGCCATGGATGATGCATTCTCCCACGGAGAAATCCCCCGGCGTCGTTTTCCACGAACAGCTTTTGCAGGATTTCGTGACAATTGACGAGTGCGCCAACAAAATTCTAGAGGAATTAGCCCTCTTCGATAAGATTCCGAAAGTGGAAAGTACTGGCATCATTCGCCGAATCTTGTGTCGCGGACTGCAAGCGATACGCTACCTTCTCCGCCGACGCGCAGACTGAATTCGAGCGAGCTATCATTCATCAAATGTAATATTTGAACGGCTGACGATCCGCACCTTTTGCCGAACCCATCGTCAGCACCTCGCCAACCATGTTCGCAAAGCGAACCGTTACAGGTAAGCCATCATTGTAGTTGCACGAATTATAATTGATCTTCGTCAGCCCCATAATGTCACTGAGAATAATTGGAAGCGATGGCATGGTACCCTTGCTCCTCAGAGCCGTAATAAAGAGCGGATTTGGTGTTTCTGGTCCGATATAAGTGTCGAGTTGCGGGACGTAACCGTTTGTCCAAAGGTAAGCGCTCTTGTCGTCAAGCAGCATGGCAGTGCCACGCAAGACCGGATAATCACCATCTCGAAATAGCTTGGTTTCTCCGGAAGTTGTGCGTATCCGCACGCCAACTACGTTCGTGGTCGGCGGGGCCGCAGCTTCAAAGGCGGCCCATTCTTCTTCGTTGAAATATGTCTGCCCATGGATAAACAATTCCTGAGGTGCGGAATCGTGGAGTTCTCTATAGGTCTCTAAAACCTTCCTGATTAGGTCAGTCGCGGCCGAAGCGTTGAGGTGATAATCAAATTCGCCTTTCTTCCACGGACCATTTGCGCCGCGAAACACGACACCATCGCCTTCGCTCAAAAACATCTGCGCAGCGCAACAGGCATGGTCCGACGCGTCGCCGGGAAGGTTCTTGTACACAAGGCCGATATAGCAAACACCAGCGCGGATGCCCGATAGCTTCCAAGGTGGCTTTGGCTGTGTCTTGTAGTAAAGGCCCGTAGCCAAGTTCCACGCGATCGTCGCTGCGTCCTGGGTCCGGCGGAGCGGATACCCCGCTTTGTTTTTGAATTCGTCTGGAGCTATCGTTGTTTCACGAATGATCTGTGTTGGCGAGAGGGTTAGATATTCTGCCTTGACCTGCCGATGAAAGTCCGGGGCGTCGTCGAAGACGTTCTCTTCGGTGAGAACCTCTTTCAGTAGCGGAAGGTCAGAACGAGTCTTCTTTCTCTTCTCGAAATCGCCAAGCTCCAAGGACAAACCTGTCCGACGTGCATTCGGCTTGCATCGCTCGAAAATGAGCTCTGGAACAACAAGAATCCACAAGTCGACGGAGCGTTCATCATTTTCTCGGTGCCTCCGGGTTTTGTCGGCATAGAGCTTTACGACTTTCTTGACGGCCTCATGCAGATTCAAAATGCGCGTCGCGGCATCGATTGCCTTTGCATCAAGCGTACACGCCACAAATTCGGCGTCGTTCAAGGAAATTCCGAAAGCCTCTTCGAGCCCTGGAAAATTAGCCAGATGCAGCCTATCCTGCTTTTCAGTTTTTCCCGGCGGGGGAACAAGGATACCTTTCTTCAATCGACCTGCCCACGCACGAAAATAATTAATGCCCGCCGAGGTACCGATCACGCCGACACGGACCTCTTTCGTTTTCTTTGCCCTCTCGTGAGGGCCATAGAGAAACAGGCCGTCCTTCGGAT
>NZ_JBFULT010000813.1:0-2471 GCF_054049755.1 Bradyrhizobium sp. P5_C11_2 | reverse complement strand
GGCCTCGCCCGCCTCGCCCTCTTCCACATCGGCCCCGACATCGAATCCGGCCGCCTCGTGCCGGTTCTGCAAAGCTACAATCCCGGCGACCGCGAAGACATCCACGCCGTCTATGTCGGCCACACCGCCCCCCTGCCCGCCCGCGTGCGCGCGTTCATCGACTTCCTGGCGGAGCATGTGCGGGTGAGCGACCCGGCGCTGAAGCGCGCGGGGGATGGCAGGTGGCGGGTGGTTGGATGAGGCTGACGGCGGAGAGAGTGCCTAAGCTGGCAAAGCCGATAATCAATGCCGTTTCAAATAGTTGCTGGACCCGTCTCGCCTGCCCCACTCTGCTCGACGGATACTCTCTGTACGACAGTTTCCACAGCCGGAGAACCCTAGCTCCCAATCAGAGTTCACGTTACGTGCTTTATCAACGATTGACGTGTAAGGTTCGGGCATGGCCAAAAGTGACCTCCTCGTCTCCCTCGTTCGCGCTGGTGCAACCGGCGACAAAGGCATGCTCCGATCAACCGTCGAAGCACTTATGGCGGACGAGCGCGCTAAGAGCCATCATCTTCTGGCCGACCGCCTAGAGAGAGCGCTCCAAGCGGTAGCCGTGRCCCCCCCTAGCTTGGTCACTTCGTCCCGCACGCAGCAAACGCCCGGCCGGGACACGATCCTAGAACTGACCCCTCGCGTCCGTTTGGACGACCTTGTGCTTCCACTTCCCGCACGCACCGAAGGCATGCAATTGGTGGAGGAACATGCACGCGCGGACGTACTGCGTGCGCATGGGTACGAGCCGCGCCACCGAGTCTTGCTTTCAGGGCCGCCGGGGAATGGCAAGACATCGTTCGCCGAAGGAATAGCCGAAGCGCTAGCCTTGCCTTTCTTCGTGGTACGCTACGACGCGCTAGTTGGAAGCTATTTGGGCGAGACCAACGCGCGGCTACGAGCCCTTTTTGACTACGCTCGCACGCAGTCATGCGTACTTTTCTTCGATGAGTTTGATGCGATCGGAAAAGAGCGAGGAGATGAGCACGAGACTGGCGAGATCAAAAGGGTCGTCTCGTTTTTGCTAATGCAGATCGATCAACTGCCAAGCTACGTTCTAACGATTGCCGCGACCAATCATGCCGAGTTGCTTGACAGAGCCGTATGGCGTAGATTTCAACTAAAGATAGCGTTGCCGCCCCCTAGAACAGAAGAGGTAGCCTCCTTTATAGGAGGTATTATTAGCCAATGGCCTGACCACCCTTCTAAGTCAGCAGTAGAGATTACCAATCAACTGAGCGCTAGCTCTTACGCCGAAGCGCGAGATTTTTGCCAGAATGTTAGACGTAGACAGATTTTGGGCTTGGGCGAGACTTCGATCGACGTCGCTCTAGCAAATGAATTGGAACTTTGGGCCTCGCGCGTAAGACCTGAGAACATTTATGGCGATCGATCCATCGAAGCCGTTACTTCGTCTGGAGCCAAGCGCTCCCGTAGACCGGACCCCCGGAAGTCCCCGTAATCCGGGTCGGCCTCAACAGTTTTCCGTCGCTGCGCAGAACGCTTCATTCGGCCCCCGTTTTCGTCGGCTGGAAGCGGCGCTAAATCGCGACCCCTCCGGCTTGACCTTGCAAGCCGATCCATCTGCACTCGCACCTGAGCGTTTGCTGGTCTTTGAATTGCGTGGCGCCATTAACACGTTTGCAAATGCAATCCGGAGAGTTCCTGGCCTTGAGTTGATCGACGAGGAAGAACTCGAAAGCGACGATCATGACAAGGCGCCCGAGGCATATCTTTTGGTCCCGGATGCGGAGGCTTTGCGGAATATCTTATCACTATGGCGACGATGGACTTCAGGTCAGGAATTGGGCGAGGGATTTACGCCTTGGCGTGATGTGTTCGCAACTCTGCGAGATTTGCGTGTATGGGGCCCTAAGGACCGTGTTCAAGAAGAGGATCGAGCCATCCTTGCCGACGAAATCCAAGATTTGGCAGATGACGCGCTCCTCACTTTAGAGATTGAGCTAGTATTCAGGGCCAACGAGGAGATTGCACAAGCGGCGGAAAACAGCGTTGTTGCAAGTACTAGTGCCGCAGGCGGCCGCATTCTCTCTCGGTGTCGAATTGGCGAAATTGCCTACCACTCCCTGTTGATCACACTCCCCGTTGCGGCTGTGCGGCGCGTGATTGAACGATCATCTCAAGGCATTAGCGGCCTTGACCCTGTGATGCATATCCGCCCGCAGAGCGTAGCATCGGACATCGAAACTGGAGAAGCGACGCGTGCCACCGAAACCCCGCCCTTGCCGGCGGGCGAAAAAAGCCCCATCCTTGCAATTCTCGACGGAGTACCAGTTTCTGAACATCCGCTTCTCCGCGGACGATTGAATGTAGACGATCAATTTCAACTTGAACCGCGCGCGCTCGTAGGGGAGCGAACGCACGGCACAGCAATGGCGTCGTTGATCGTGCACGGCGATCGCAACCTGTTAGAG
>NZ_JBFULT010000812.1:0-2505 GCF_054049755.1 Bradyrhizobium sp. P5_C11_2 | reverse complement strand
TCTCCGGAGTGAGCCCTCCCTTGCCGGGGGTCGTGCTTTTGCTGGCTTGAGACTTGAGATCTTTCATGACCTGTTCCACGTTTCCCCGAGTTAAGTGACTGTAGTATCGAGAAGTTTTCTCAACCGGGAGCCGTTCCCTGGATAGGCACAATTCCAGGTTCGAACAAAAGTTCCGCCTCATACGGAACTTTTCTTGTCCTGAGGCGTAGTCAGCCCCARCAGGGGAACCCGGGCCTCCCCCTGTTATGCCTGGTTCTGAAGGATTGGCCCGATGAGGAATGGAGTGGGGATGTCCCGTTCACAGCTTGTTGCTGAGCACTTGCCGTTGTTGCGCCGGTATGCACGTGCCCTGACGGGCAGCCAGCCCTCCGGCGACGCCTATGTCGCAGCCATGTTGGAAGCCATGCTGGGGGACCCGTCGGTGCTCGACGAGAGCCATGGGCCGCGCGCCGGCCTGTTCCGGCTGTTCACCCAGATCTGGAATTCGGTCTCGGTCAATGACGACGCCGAGGTCGCGACCTTGCCGATGCCGCCCGAGCGGCGGCTGTCGAACATCACCCCGCTGCCGCGGCAGGCCTTCCTGCTGCTGTCGCTCGAGGGCTTTTCGGAAGAGGAAGTCGGTTACATCCTCGGTACCGACGTCGCCGAGACGCGGCGGCTGGCGGATGCCGCGGGCCGCGAGATGGCGGCCGAGATCGCCACCGACGTGCTGATCATCGAGGACGAGACCTTCATCGCCATGGACCTCGAGAGCCTGGTGAAGAATCTCGGCCATAATGTCGTCGGTGTCGCGCGCACCCATGCCGACGCGGTGGCGCTTGCCAAGAACAGGCGGCCCGGCCTGATCCTCGCCGACATCCAGCTCGCCGACGGATCGTCGGGCTTGGACGCCGTCAACGAATTGCTGCGGACCTTCGAGGTGCCGGTGGTGTTCATCACCGCCTATCCGGAGCGCTTCCTCACCGGTGAGCGCCCCGAGCCRGCGTTCCTGATCTCGAAACCGTTCCAGCCGGCGATGGTGTCGGCGGTGGCGAGCCAGGCGCTGTTCTTCCAGCGCAACTCCCGCAACCGCGCGCCGAAGGCGCCGGCGGCCTGATAAGGCTTGCATCGAACATGAAGACGGCGCGTCGCAAGGCGCGCCGTCTTTGCATGTGGCGGGATGTCGCTTTGCTTCAACAGCCGCGGCAGATGCCGCGAAGTATGGAATTCAGCTTGGTATCGTCTGGCCTCGGGGACTTCGCATTCAGCTTGGCCTGGTCCTCGATCCAGGATTGGAGCAATTTTTCTCGTTCCGGCGACGGGGCCAAGCTTTGTTGCGTCCCGTCGAAAGTTATGAGGACGGTCATTCTCTGAAGATCGTCCTTCGCCTCGGCGGGCGGTTTCGGGAACGGCACGGATCGCTCGACCATGGCGAGCGTCGCGGCATCCAGCGGCGCGAAGCCGGTGCTTTCCACCAAAGCGTTTGAGATCAATTTGCCCGAACGATCGACCACGAATGTGACACCGGCATCGCCTTTCTGCCCTATCGCCCCCGGAGGGAACACCCTGTGGCGCCAGACATGTTCGGTGACCGCCTTGCGCCAGGCGGCCATGGGATCAGACGCCGTGGGGGCGGGATCCGCTCCGCTCAGCACGACCCGAAAGGAGGGCACCTGAAATTGACGACCGCTGAAGACAATCGGCACGGTGAAAGAGAACGAGTTGTCCTTCAGCTCCGAAGGCGGCGCCGGAAACGGTTCGGCGCGGGCGATGATCGCCAGCGCAGCATCGTCGAGCGGCCGCGAGCCGGCGCTTTCAGCCACCGCCCGCGAGATCAACCTGCCGGACCGGTCGATGATGAATGCGACTTTGGCTTGGCCGGTTTGCCCCCATGCTTCAACTGGGAAAAACCTGTTGCTGTTAATGTGCGCCGCCACCCCCGCCTTCCAGGCTTTGACGCTGTCGCTCTGCGGTTCAGTCTGGGCATAAGAGGGAAAGGCCGCGAGCAATCCGAGGAGGGCGGCAAGCAAAGGGAATTTCATCTGCATCGATGCCAATACTAATCGCCATCAGGTTGATTGCAAGGCTCGCTGCTCGTATGGCGTTCGCGCAGGTGTGGGCAATTCGAAGGGCTGGAAGGCCCGCTTGACGGCGGCCAAATTGCCCCGTTGATATTTCGGAGCGATGACAATCATCGCAGCCTCAAGCCGCCGGGAGAGACGTACCATGGACCAGCAACTCCTCGATCGTCTCGCCATCCGCGACCTCGTCGAGAACTGGGCGGTGTGGCGCGATGCCGGTGACTGGGAGCGCTTTGCTACCGTCTGGCACGAAGAGGGCTGGATGTCCGCCACCTGGTTTCAGGGGCCGGCGCGGGATTTCATGCGCGTCAGCCAGGAGGGGTTTGCCAAGGGGGTGCGTATCCTGCATTTCCTCGGCGGCACCAGCATTGATCTTTCAGGCGAGCGGGCCATCGCCCAGACCAAGATGACGATCTCGCAGCGCGCCCCCGTGCACGACGTGCTC
>NZ_JBFULT010000811.1:0-2511 GCF_054049755.1 Bradyrhizobium sp. P5_C11_2 | reverse complement strand
GTCATGCACTGCTCCCTGTCGATTAGGGCAGATCGATTGACGTAACCCAATCGATTGCGGGGCATCTTACGACCAAATCCGGCTTGATGTCATTGAGCCGGATCAACTCAATTGTGGCGGCGGAGTTCCGATTACGCCGTGTTCCCCGCATCGATCGTGAACACGGTGCCGGTTACGTTGCGGCCGCCCTCGCCCAGGAGATATTCCACCATGCGCGCAACGTCGTCCGTCTCCGGCAGGCGCCGCAGCGCGCTGCGGCCGGCGATGCGCTTGCGTCCTTCATCGGAGAGATTATGCGTGAGCTCGGTGTCGATGAAGCCGGGCGCGATCGCATTCACGGTGATGCCGAGCTTGCCGACCTCGCGCGCGAGCGAGCGGGTGAAGYCGGTGGCGGCGGCCTTGGTCGCGCCGTAGACCGCGAGGCCATTGTAGCCTGTGGTGGCGATGATGGAGGAGATGTTGATGATGCGGCCCGCACCGTCCGCCATCATCTGGCGCGCGACATATTTGGTGAGGATGATCGGCGACAGCACGTTGAGCTGGACCAGCGCCTCGATCTGGGAATTGTGCATGGTGGCGAGCAGGCCTTCGGTACCGAGGCCGGCATTGTTGACGAGGCCATAGATCGCGCCGAACTCCTCGCGGACGAGCTTCGCGAATGCCGGGATCGCATCGATCACGGCAAGATCGCAGGCGCGGAAATGCAGGCGGCCCTCGGACTCGGCGATCGCCGCCTTGAGCTCCTCGCTCTCGCGCCGCGCCGCCGCGATCACGTTGTAGCCGGCGCCAGCCAGGCGCCTGCCGATCGCAAGGCCGATGCCGCGGCTGCCGCCGGTGACGAGAACATTATGCATCGGTGCGCGCCAATTTGCCGGCCGGGGTGACGTCGAGCGCCTCGACGAAGCGGATCACCGCCGGCACCTTGTGGGAGGCGAGTTGCGCGCGGCACTGATGGACGATCTGCTCACGGATCTCTTTCGCCCGCGCCGGATCGGTGCCGTCGGCGAGGATCACGTCGGCAACCACGATGCCGCCGGTGATCGGGCTGCGCCGCGATTTCGCCCGCGACATCCTTACGTCGGGATGACGATTGATCACCGCCTCGATCTCCTCGGGATGAACCTTCAACCCGCCGATATTGATGATGCCGCCACGGCGGCCGACGAAATAGTAGCGGTCGCCGCGCAGCTCGACCATGTCGCCGCTGTCGACGAACCCGTCGTCGTCGGCCAGTGCGGACGCCTCGCGGCCGATATAGGCATGCGCGGTGCGGTTGGAGCGGATGCGGAGCGAGCCATCGACGACCTTCATCTCGACCCCGTTGCGATTGCCGAGATAGTTTTGCGGAAAGCCTTCCAGCCCGTCATTGACGGCGAAGCCAACGCCCGCCTCGGTCGACGCATAGGCATGGCCGATCGAGGAATCCGGGAACGCCACCTTCAGGCCGTCGAGCACCGCTTGATCCGCGATCTCGCCGGAGAGACGGACGTAACCCGGCCTGAATTGCGCGGCCGAGCCGCTCATCAACAGCTTGCGCCAATGCGAGGGCGTACCGGAAATGTGGGAGACACCACGCGCATTGAGCCGCGCGACATGATCGGCGAGCGCCTCATGCGGATCCGACAGCACCATCGAACCGCCGGAGAGCACGGCGCGGAGGAAGATTTGCAAGCCGCCATAGCGGCGAATGTCGTAGAATGTGGCCCACACCGGCGCCGGCACGCGCGCGGGACCTTCGGCCACGATGGCGCCGGTGAGTGCTTCCAGCGTATGCCCGGCGATCTTGGGCACACCGGACGTGCCCGAGGTGAGCATCAGCCATTCGGTGGCGCGCTCGGTCTGGGCGGGAGCGGTTGATACCAGCGGCAATTGTGCGGTGACGACCAGCGGAACGCCGGTCTCGGCCCAGCGATCGGGCTCATCGGTGATGACGGCATCGATCCCGGCATCCGCGATCAGCGCGTCCAGATGCGCCGGGTTGAGATCCGGCGGGCACAGCAGCATGCGGCGGGCGATGCCGTCGAGCTCGATCATGGCAAGGCCCGACCGGAGCTGGTCGGACAGTTTCAACAGCACCGACCGGCCGGACAGCTCGCGCAGGCGGCCGCCCAGAACCGTGTGCGACAGGATGTCCGTCAGCGACACGACATCGTGTGCATCGGACAGCGTGCGGCCCGTCAGCTCCGCGCCGAGATGGTCGCGAAGCGCGAAGATTTCACGCGGGGACATTTTCGTAGGCCCGCACGAAATCGCCCACGGTGGCGGGGAACGCAGCGTCCTCGGAAATGGTGAAGGGATCGACGCCGGTCTCGTCCTCCAGGCGCGCGACCAGGATCGCGAAGGCGAGCGAGTCGAAGCCCGTCTCGTGCAACGACAAATCGTCCGAGAGTTCGGGGAGCGTGACGTGCTGCTCTTTGGCGATCTGCTTGATCGCTTCAATAACCTTTAACCTTACCGACATGGCTGGCTCGCTTCTGTTATCGATCGTTCGTGTTGCGGCGGCTCTTGATG
>NZ_JBFULT010000810.1:0-2520 GCF_054049755.1 Bradyrhizobium sp. P5_C11_2 | reverse complement strand
TCATGATCTCTCGCGCGTAGGCTTGAGAGAAATCAGGAGACCTTGAGGTTTTCCGCGGATGCTTTGCCGCGGTTTTCCACGAGGTCGTATTCAACCACCTGGTTTTCGTTCAGGGTGGAGAGTCCGGCACGCTCAACGGCGGAGATGTGGACGAACACGTCCTTGTCACTGCCGTTCGGCTTGATGAACCCATAGCCCTTGGTCGGGTTGAACCATTTGACGGTGCCCTTTTGCGGCATCCTCAGTCTCCTCCGCTAGATATAAAAAAGACGCGGCCGCTTTACGCGTGCCACGCCACAAACGGGCTTCCGGAAGTCTGTTCGAGTCTTGAATCTCAATGTCGCGAAACGCACAGCCGAGCGCCAATTCCGATTGTGTCTGATATTGCAACACGAAAATCGCGCGTTAGCAAGCCATGCGCGAATTTCAAGACCGGGCCCGGCCGAATGCGACGACAATTTGCGACCTGTGGCCGTAGAACCACAATCAGGGGCAATCGCCTCGGCCATGGGGGGCCAAACGGTTGACCCTCCGTGGCAGTTCAGCACAAATCGCCGCACGCGTGCGCCGGTCGTGTTGCATTTTTGCGGGCCGCCATTTTGCTTCGGGATTTGTGGTCATGAGCTGCCCATCGCAGCCCTCCGGGACACGGCAGACGACCGGGTTGGACCGCGTCCGCCGGGTCGCGATTGCGATGGCTGTTGCGTTCGTCGCGATGATGTCGGCGGCCACGCCAGGCTTTGCGCAGAGCCCGACGCCCACGCCGACACCCACGCCAATACCGTCACCGACTCCGATTCCGGTGCCGAGTGCGACCACGCTCGATCTCGGATCGAACTTCCTGGAGCGRCTCGGCAACCGGGCCTCGGGCGGCATCGACCGATCGCTGCGGACCAATCCCGGCGGTGGCGGCGCGTCCGAGAGCACGCAGGACCCGCGCTACCGCACCTGGTTCGAGGGTTATGGCATCTCGGTCCGGACCGATGCGCAGGGCGATTTCGTCGGCGACACGCGCAAGACCGTTGGCGGCGTTGGCGGCTTCGGTGCGCGGCTTGCGCCGGGCGTCAACATCGGCTTCTCCGTCGACCAGAGCCACACCGACATCGACGTGCCGCTCGCGCTCCAGTCGGCAACGCTCGACCTGACCCAGCTCGGCTTCAGTGGCTCGGTCGACAAGGGCCCGTGGACCTGGGCTTTCGCGGTGGTGCACGGTTTCGGCAAGGTCCGTTCCAGCCGGGACACCGGCTTTGGCCTGGCGACGGCGGGCTATCGCGCGTCGGTCGACGGCGCGCTGACCGAGATCAGCTATTACTGGACCCAGGATCAGATGCGCGTCGTGCCCAAGGGTGCGCTCGAATATGTCCGCGCCACCAGCGCGGCGTTCCAGGAGGCCGGCGGACTTGATCCGTTGAACGTCGGCTCGACGGCGCTCTCGCGCGCGCGCGTCATGATCGGGGCCGAGATCGGGCGCTACTTCATCTTCGACCAGAAAATTCTGGACCTGTCGGCCTATGGCAAGTTCGTCGACAATTTCTATCAGAACCTGGGCTCGATCCAGGTCAGCCTGGGGACGGAAAGCATCATCGTGCCCGGCATCGGCGAGAGCCGCTACGGCATGGATGCCGGCGCCTCGGCCTCGCTCAGCCTGACCAACACCGCGCGGCTCTACATCAATTACGACGGCAAGTTCCGCAATGAGCTCACGTCGCACCAGGGCACGGTCGGTTTCGAATACCGGTGGTGAGGCAAGGTCCGCCTGCGCCTACATCGGCGTCGCCGCGACATAGCCGGTCAGGCCAAAGCCATCGCGCGCGGCCGTCATCATCGGCACCAGCGCGTTCGGATGGATGAACTCGTCGCGGAAGCAGGGATAGGTCTTGGGATCGAAGATCTTCTTCAGCCACTCGACCACGATCTTGTGCCGCTCGGAGGCACGAAACTCCTTGTGATAGGTGAGCCAGAGATCGGCGTGGTGGCTCACGCCGAGATCGACGGCGACGAGCGAGGCGCCGAGGGCGATCGACACCGTCGGCAGGAAGCCGATCCCGGCGCCGCGCTCCACTGCATAGAGCACGCCGACCGAGGAATTGGTCTTGATCCCGACGATGCCCTCCAGCGACTTCAACCCGAGCACGCGCGCATAGGCGCTGTCGTCGACCTGTGGCGCGCTCTGCTTGACGATGCGATGGTTCTTCAACTCGGCCAGCGTCGACGGCACGCCGTAGAGGGTCTCGTACTCCCGGGAGACGAAGGGATAGATGTGCAGCCGGCCGAGCTTGGTGACGATGAGATCTGGATTGGTCGGCGGCTCGAGCTGGATGGCGATATCGGATTCCAGACGCGCAACGTCGGCCTGCTCCATGGCACAGCGCAGATCGACGGCGATCTTGCGGTAGGTCTTCTGGAAGTCGATCAGTCGCGGCAGGATCCAGAAATTGCCGGGACCTTCCGTCACCGCGACGCGCACGGTGCCGGACGTATCGTTCGAGGAGCGAGAGGCACGCCGGAATACGTTGAAGG
>NZ_JBFULT010000809.1:0-2522 GCF_054049755.1 Bradyrhizobium sp. P5_C11_2 | reverse complement strand
CTCCGACACCAAATCGGCGGACACATCCGACGAAACCAAGGGCGACAAGACCGACGGCACCGACGGTCTCACCGCCGCAATAGATGCCGCGGCGACCGCGCAGACCGATGCGACGCAGACCGCCGTGCCTGATCCGAACGCGATCATCGTTGCCGCCCCCGTGGTGCCGGTCGATCCGAACGCGGCCGCGAACCAGGCCGCCAGCACGGCTTCTTCGCCGCTGACGATTGCGGCCGCCGGCATCGCCGCCAGCGCCTCGACCGCGGCGCAGATCACCGGCGCCAAGACCGATACCGCGACGCCCGGCGACAAGAGCGCCAAGACCGCCGGCGCCAAGGTCGATGCGGACACCACGGCGACGCTTGCCGGTGCCGCGACCGGCACAACCGACGGCACGGCCACCGATGCCAAGACGAATACCGGGCTGATCGCCGCCGTCGACCAGGGCACGCCAAAGACCTCGTTCAAGGCCGCCGCCACCGCGCAGGCCGACGTCGCCAATATCGGCCAGGATTCGGGCAAGACCGACGCGGCCGCGACGGTGCAAACGCCTGCGACCGCGGCCAATGCCGCCGCGCATCCGCAAGCCGCCAAGCCGCAAGCCGACGCGGGCGCGACTGAGGCCAAGGCCGGCGCCTCCGATCGCGCCGCGGATGCGACGCCGGCTGCGCCGACCACGCACGCGCATGCCGGCGCCCAGGCCGCCGTCACGGCGACGGACAACAGCGCGCAGGCGGCCTCCGCCGTGCAGGCGCCGCTGACCAATACGACCTCGGCTGCGACCGCCTCCACCGCAACGCTCACCGCGACCGCGGCAACCAGCGCCGCCGTGTCGCTCAACGGCGTGCCGATCGAGATCGCGGCTGCCGCCCGCGCCGGCAAGACCCGCTTCGACATCAGCCTCGATCCGGCCGAGCTCGGCCGCATCGACGTGCGCATCAATGTCGACCGCAACGGCCAGGTCACCTCGCATCTCACCGTCGAGAAGCCGGAAACGCTGTCGATGCTGCGGCAGGACGCGCCGCAATTGCAGCGCGCGCTCGACGACGCCGGCCTCAAGACCGGCAGCAACGGCCTCTCCTTCAGCCTGCGCGACCAGAATTCGTCGGGGCAGAACTCCGGCCAGAACAACGACAATGGCGGCAACGCCCACCGCTTGATCATCAGCGACGAAGATGCAAGCGCCGCGGCGCCTGTGGGGCGCAGCTACGGCCGCATGCTCGGATCGAGCAGCGGCGTCGACATCAGAGTGTGAGGAGTATTCGCAAATGACCACCACGAATGCCGCCACCGCCCCGACGCCCGTCTCCGGGACGACAGACCTCCCGAAATCCTCCTCGTCGAACTCGCTGAGCTCGTCCACGGGATCGACGCTCGCCGGCAACTTCCAGACCTTCCTGACGCTGCTGACGACGCAGCTGCAGAACCAGAACCCGCTCGATCCGCTCGACACCAACCAGTTCACCCAGCAGCTGGTGCAGTTCGCCGGCGTCGAGCAGCAGCTCAAGACCAACGATGCGCTGTCCCAGCTCGTCACCCTGCAGCAGACCACGCAGGCGACCCAGGCGCTGGGCTTCGTCGGCAAGACCGCCCTGGTCGACGGCTCGACCGCGACCATGACGAAGTCGTCGGCGACTTGGCATCTCAACGTGCCGACCGACTCGACCGTCGACATCACCGTCGCCAATTCCAGCGGCCAGACCGTGTTCACCGGCAAATACACCGCCGCCGCCGGCACCGACATTCCCTTCACCTGGAACGGAATGGGCAATGACGGCACGCAATGGCCCGACGGCAAGTACACGATCTCGGCCACGGGCAAGGATGTGGCGGGCAACAATGTCGGCATCGCCGCGCAGGTGCAGGGCGTGGTGTCGTCGGTCGACCTGACCCAGTCGCCGCCGCTGCTGACCATCGACGGCGTCAGCTACACATTGAGCCAGGTGAAGAGCATCATCGCCACAAGCAGCAATTGAGGCTGGCGCCCACGCAGACGGTGTCGTCCTGGCGAAAGCCAGGACCCATAGCCACCGAAATTCGCTATAGCGCGAGGACGTGACCCCGAGTCTTCGCAGGAACTACATCCTGGGGTAATGGGTCCTGGCTTTCGCCAGGACGACTGTTGAGGGCCTGGCAGCGTCGCGCGCGGGCCTCGTTTGTTAGTAAAGTATTTACGAAGACCCGCTCGGCCGGCTCGGATCATGGTGTCCAGCCCGCCGGGGCGGCTGTGTTCCAGCCATTTTCAACGAGAATTGTATTGATGCCTTAGGCTTAGCGGATTTTTAAGCCGCCGCGCGTACGGTTATGGCGTGAGTTCAGTGGTTGAGAGTTTGTGAGTACGCCATGACAGAACCCCATCGCCCGAGGGTAAAATACGTCATCGGGCCGGACGGTAGTCCGTTGACGATCGCGGATCTGCCTGCACCCGGCACGAAACGCTGGGTCATCCGCCGCAAGGCCGAGGTCGTCGCCGCCGTTCGTGGCGGGCTCCTGTCCCTCGAGGAGGCCTGCAGCCGTTACAC
>NZ_JBFULT010000808.1:0-2522 GCF_054049755.1 Bradyrhizobium sp. P5_C11_2 | reverse complement strand
GTCTTCGATCGCGATCGCAAGACTGTCCTGGATCGCGAAGGCGCCGGCCGGCGCCAGCAACAGCGTTGCCGGGCCCTTGCCGACGATGCGCACCGATTGCGCATGGTTGACCGTCACGGCCTCTTTCAACACGTAGCGGCCGGGGCCGAGACAGATGGTGCCGCCGGTCTCGCGCACCTTGTTGACGGCGTCCTGGATGGTGAAGCTGCCGCTCTCATGCTGCTCGACCGTGACGCAGGCCGTGCAGGCGCAGTCGTGGCCTTCGCCCTTGGGCGGCCAAGGGTTGCGGCAGTCGGTCACGCTCTTGGCGCCGACATCCCAGATGCCGAGCCGCGCAAAATGGTGATGGATGCCGCGCGGCGGGGCGCGATCGAGCTTCTCGACGCTGGCATCCGCCGTGCGCGCGGCGAAGGCCCACCAGTCGCCGGCGTGAAAGCCCGAAGCACCGGTCGAATCGAAGCTCACGGTGACGCCGTCCTCAAGCAGGACCGTCGTGCCCGCGGCCGGCACCTTGATCGTGCCGGTCGATCCGGCGGCATCGAGATCGCCGATCTGCACCGGCGTTCCGCTTGGGTCGGTCCGGAACACTTTTCCCTTGTGATCCCAGCGGCGCACCCGCAGGTTGGTCTGCTTCGGCCAGTCACTGTTGGGGAAGCCCGGCGGCAGCATCAGCGCCGGCAAGGCCGGCGTGAAACTGATGCGGCGGGTTGCCTCGGTCACCGTGATGCGGCGCATCACGCCGGACTCTTGCGAAAACTCCCGGGCGTCGTCGATGATCTCGACCCAGTCGCCGGTGTTGAAGCGCAGCACGTCGTCGCGCCCGAGGCTATCGAGCTCGAGCTCGGTCGACGACACGACGCTGGCAACACGCGAGCCGATGCTGGCATTCTCGCGCGACCATTTGAAGGTCGCAGTGCCGCCCGGCTGGCCGGGATCGTGGATCTCGACCCGGTAGAGCTGGTTCTCCAGTCCACGGAAGCCGCCGGTCGGCGGCAGCTCGCAAGGATCGGTCACCGGCGCCGCGTCGAACGTGCCGGTCGTGAGCACGGCGGTCGACGGCGCGATCACTGCATTCCAGCCGGGTACGTCCTCGTCCGGCGTAGCACAACTGGTGTTGGCGCCGGCATCGGTGTCGAGCACCCGCACCTGCCACACCGTCTGGAGCCGTGAACTGGTCTCGACTCCGACGGCGATCTCGACCAGCTCCGGCCGCTCCAGATAGGTCAGCTCGCGCTCCCAGACGTCGAGATAGACGAGATGGCGGCCGGCGGTCGGCAGCGGCGGCCGCACCGCGGCCGGCAGATAGGGCTGCGTCGCATAGGTCAGCTTGTCGGTGAACACCGTCTCGGCCATGAGGTCGTCGAACAGGCGCTTGTCGGGATCGGCAAGACCGTGGTTTTCCGCAAGCAGACCGTCGACATAAAGCCGCCCCTTGCCGATCTCCAGCGTGTTGCCGGCAACGCCCAGCTTGAATGCGTCAGGCGTGGTCGAGGAGACCGTGGCGCGGCCGAGCGTGTCGCTCGCGAGTGCCCGGAGCCTGCGGTCGAGAATCGCCATCAGTTCGTTGGCGTCGCCGTCCAGCAGCACCGCGCCCTGCTTCAGCTCCAGGCCGGCAAAATCGAGCAGCGGGTCGAGACGGACGCGTGAGAAGTCGGCACCCATGATAGCCTCCGATGCACTCGGTCAACTCGCGAAGAACAGGCCCGCGTGCAGCCCGAAACGTAGATATTCGTCGAGCCGCAGCCTGAGATTGGCCTCGCGCTGCGGTTCGAATAATGCGTTGAGCACGCCGATCTCGCTGTCATTGTCGCCGCCCGCGCGGATCGCGAGGCTGGTGGTGCGGCGCAGTTGCGCATAGCCGGGATCGCCGTAGCGCAGCGACGTGAACAGCGGCAGCGCGGCAGGCGCTGCGTCGTTCGGCACGCAATGGAAGCGCCGCGGCGCGATCGAGCCCGGCGGTACGTAGCAGAAGCGGACACAGTCCTCCTGGCGGCGCTGGACCAGCAGCGGCGCGATCCATTTCTCCGCGGGCTTCGGGCCGAGCTTTGCGAAGAAGATGGTGTTGGAGGCGAGCTTGAGCAGCTTGCTGTGAACCTTGCCGATCAATGTGCATTGGGCGACGGTCAATTCGGCACCAGTGTCGCCGGCATCGTCAGCGGCGAAAGCGACGTTCTCCGGTGCTCCGGCATCGATGATGCAATCGGTCAGCGTCACCTCGGCGTCAGTGACGGCGTGGATCGGTCCGACGATACAACGCTCCAATGTCACCTTGGCGAAGGGATGCTCGATGATCAGGCTGGGCTTGCCCGGCGACACTGGACTGCCGTCTCCCGCCAGTGTGAGCCCGGGCACCAGCGTGCAGTCGCGCAGCACCAGTTCGCGCGGTTCGACGTCGGCGAAGGCCGCCAGCCGCAGCGCCCCGCCGGAAATCACGAGACCGTCGAGCGTGAGCCGGCCGCGCGCGCCGATGTCGAGCGCGATCTCGCCGCCCGCCGCCAGCAGCGGCCGGGTCTGGTCATGGG
>NZ_JBFULT010000807.1:0-2533 GCF_054049755.1 Bradyrhizobium sp. P5_C11_2 | reverse complement strand
AACTTGCGTCGCCACGTCGACTCCGAGAATTTCTTGCGCTGCAGCATCGGTTTCTAAAGGTCATTGCGCGCGTTGACAACGCCGAAAAACGGGCGCGCCTGCGCGGATTTCGCGCACCTGCCCATCGTGTCGCAGCTGTCGGATTAACCTTGGCGCGACGCCGATATTTGGACCGACAATCGCTTGTGTCCCGGCGCGTCGACGGCGCATTTTCGACGCATTCGCGCCGAACACGTGATGCAATCGACACACGGCGTCATTTTTTTCTTGTGAAGATTGCAGCAGACGAATGATCACTTCCGAAAGGGCCGGATTGATGCTTTATCGGCGCTGTCGCGGAGCTCGTCTCCCGTTTCGGTGCGAACAGCCAGTCATACTCGTGGGGAGCGCCAGCTGAACATCGTGTCCAGGATGGTGGCGCTTGCGGTTTTCGTTCTGGCGCCGCTGCCGCTCGGATCCACCGACCAGATTTGGATCTGCATCTGGTGCGCGTTGATGGCGGCGAGCCTCGTGACGGCCGATCTCGACGGCATCGGCCGCGAGGATGTGCGGCTCCTGACGCCGCTGCTCGTCACGCTCGCCATGGTTGCAGCGATCGCGATCGTCCAGGAATGGCGCGAGCCGCCATTTGCGCCTGGCAATCCGGTCTGGCAGCTTCCCTCGACGGGGCTTGGCATCCCGGCTCCCAGCCGCATGTCGACAACGGTCAGCGGTCCGTGGCTCGCGCTCGGCTATCCACTGCTGCTTGCGATGGTGTTCATTCGCGCTTTCGCAATCTCGACCGATGCGAGCAGCGCACGCCGGCTCCTGCTGATTCTCGCCTGGGCCGGATGTGCCTACGCAGTGTACGGCATTCTTGCCGAAGTCAGCGACCCCAACGGCCTGTTGTCGAGACGCAAGGAAGCCTATCTCGGCTACGCCACCGGCACTTTCGTCAATCGAAACACCGCCGCGGTCTTTTGGGGCAGCAGCGCGATATTGTTTCTGGTCCCGCTACTTCGCTTCGCGCATCGCCGCGACCATCCTGATGCGCCGGCATCTCCCCGGCTCTCGGACCGTGTCACGTTCTATTCATCTTCACCGGTCGCGCTCGGCATCGGTTTTGCGATCTGCGTGACGGCGACTGCGATGACGGGCTCTCGCGCGGGACTACTGCTGTCAATTTGTGCACTTCTGCTCGCCTGCGGGCTTTATCTCGCGCCGTTGCCGATCGGCAAGCTGCGGAGATGGGGATTCGCTGCGGGAATCCCCGTGGTGGCGCTGCTGCTCCTCCAGCTCGTTGGCGGCGCCGTCGCCGGGCGAATCGGCACTTACGGCCTCATTGATGAGCAGCGGTCCAATGCCTATCAGCGCGCCATTGCCATCATCCACGACTATCCGATGTTTGGCATCGGCTGGGGCAATTTCGAGGCAACTTTCCCGGCATACCGGACCGCGGAGCTCGGAAGTCTCGGAATATGGGACCGCGCCCATTCGACACCGCTGGAGCTTGCGGCGGAGCTCGGCCTGCCCGCCGCCGCCTTCATCGTGGTGTGTTGCCTCTGGTATGTTTACCTTTTGTTAAGAAGCAGCTTGCGGCGAAAGCGTGACCGCTACATACCAATCGTCGGCGCCAGCGTCGCGGTGCTCGGACTGGTTCATAGTTGCATCGACTTTTCGGTGCAAATACCCGGTTTCGGGGTCTTTTTCGCTGCCATCGTCGGTTGCGGGCTGGCCCAAACACTCCCGTCCGAATTACGGAAAGAACGTGGCAAGTTTGGACAAAATGAATTATAAAAACAAAAAGAGTTGGGCGATCATCATGAAGTCTGGAAAAGTTTTCTCGGTTCTCCTCGGCGTTGCCGCATTATACGGCACAATCACCCCGTCGTTCGCGGCGACCGGCAACAGCGCGCCGTGCGGAGCCAACGCCAATTTGGTCTCGGCGGAGCGCGCGAACACGTTTCTTTCAAATCCGGCAGCATTGCTCGACCAGTTCAAGGACGGTCAGGGCGGCCTGGCCTCGGAAATTCGTGACCTTTTGACCTCGCGTCCCGAGACCGTCGAAGGCATCGTTTCGCTCGCAAGAGCCAGCAACGAGGAACAGAGCCGGGCCATCGGCGCTGGTCTCGGAACTGCGGCTTCCGTTTGTGTTCTGTCGCAACAGGGCGTGGCGCAACTCATTCAGGAAGCGGTCTTGAAGACCGATAACGCGGCCCTGATCGCGTCTTTCACCAGCATTACCGGCGACATCCAGACAGACGTGACCAGCGGCGCCGACCCCACCGGCGAGACGACCGCCGGCGGCGGAAGCAACGCGGGAGGCGGGCAGGATCGCGGCGGTGCCGCGACATCGACCGACCCGGTTGCGCTCAATACGAGCGGTGGCAGCGCAAGCGCTCAAGCACAAACGCAGACGTTGTTCACGGCCGCGGCCACGACGACCACGTCGCTGACCTCCGTCAGCCCGTCCCGCTGACAACGCCGCCTGCAACCCGGCAGGAAAATTTAACCAAACGACGGTTCAAGGAACCAGCCTCGCGGAGCCGATAAA
>NZ_JBFULT010000806.1:0-2534 GCF_054049755.1 Bradyrhizobium sp. P5_C11_2 | reverse complement strand
GGACTGCGGATCCGGTTCCGTGAGCCATCCCATCGCGCCGTGTGTGACGGCCTCGGGGATGCCGCCGAATCTCGTTCCGAGGAACGGCTTGCCGGCGGCCCGCGCGTCGGCAACCACGATGGGGCCCGGCTCCTCCCAGATTGGTGGAATGACGACGACGTCGATCTGCTCGTAGAATGTCTCAGGGGCGACGAAGCCGAGGAACTCGATCATCGCACGCGGCGCCAGTTCCTGAAGTTCGCGCCTCATCTCGTCGCTCGCATAGCCGGCGATGATTAGTCGCACCGCGCCGGGCGGCAATAGTCCCACGGCCTTTGCGAGATTGTAGATGCCTTTTTCCTCGGTCAGTCTTCCGATGAAACCCAGCCTCAACACGTTCGAGGTGGGTTCGGGGGACGGAGCGAGCGGCTTGAGCGCCGATGCGTGCCGGATGACTTTCCGCGTCGGGATGTTCGCGAACAGCCCGAGCTCGGTGTGAATGTCGAGTATCCGCTGGCTCACGCCGACGACGGCGCGAAGCTGCCTGGTCGCATTGCGGCGGCTGACGGTTAACAATTTACAGCTGAAGCAGGTGTGCTTGCACGCCCGGCCCTTGGAGAAGCGCGAGCACCGAGGGCAGGTCAGATAGTAATCGTGAAGCGTATGGACGATCGGAATGCGCCGGTCGAAGGCCGCCTTCCAGACCCCGGTCGTCAGGCCTGAGAGGTTGTTGGAATGCAGCAGGTCGGGCTTGAAGGCATCGATGCGTGCGCCGACGAGATCCGCCGYTCGCTGCCAGTCCTCGATCGCATGCCAGACGCCGCGCAATGGCGCGCTCCGCTGCTCGGCAAACGGCAGATAGATGTTGCGAATGGGCGCGGAGTAGACGTCAACGTCGTTGTGCCGTTCGGCTTTCTGATCGGGCAGGGAGGCGGCACGAACCACCTCGATTGTGTCGCCACGTGCGACGAGACTCTCGACCAGCCGGTTGACGAATATTTCAGCGCCGCCGACGACCTTGGGGGCCCCGGGCGTCGGATATAGCGATGAGGTGACGAGGACCTTCATTAAGAATGTATCTCAATATCCATTGTGCCATCGGCTACTGCAGCTTTTCGTCCTTATTCTTGTGAAGAGGTCCCGATGTTGCCGGTGTACATCTCCAGGTATTGCCGTGTGATCGTCTCGGGGGTGAATTTCTCGGCAAAGTCAGATCGTGCAGGCGCGGTCTTCTTYCATCGGTCTGCTTCGCGTGTCGCCTCCTGCATCAGTTCGGCGAGCCGCCGATGGTCGCTCGGCTCATACTTTCCTATCAGATTAGAAAACTCCGATATCTCCGGTATTCCACCCGCAGTGGAACAAATTGTGGCCTTGCCGGCCCCGATCCCCTCAATCAGGGTCCGGGGCAGCGGCTCCGGCCAGACGGAGCTGATCAGGCAGACATCGACGCCGGCGTAAAAGTCCGCGGATTTGGTGAATCCCAGCCATTGCACGCGGTCATTGCGGCAGGTGGCCTTGAGGTCGCGCACATAGGTCTCGAGGCCCCTGCCGGCGATCTTGAGCTGCCAGCCGGCATCGGGTAGCAATTCCACCGCCTTGAGCACGACGTCGATGCCCTTCTCGGGCTCCAGGCGTCCGATGAAGCCGAACACCACATCCTCGGTGGCAGGGCCCGGCATCGCACCCAAATTGGTGGTATCGGCGATGTTGAAGATGACCCGGCCCGGGATATCGGTGAAATAGCCGGGCGCCAGATGCCGATCCAGCACGAATTGGCTGTTGGACGTCACCGCGTCGACCATGCGCGAGGCGCGGCGATACGGCGCGGTCATCGTGGCGCAGGCAGCGCATCGCCGCATGCACGTTGCGCCCTCGCGAAAGAGCGTCGACCGTTTGCAGATCAAAGAATAGTCACGCAAGGTATGCACAATTCTGATGTTGCGCCGCTTGGCTTCCGACCAAAGCGAGACTGAAAATCCCGTGAGATTGTTGGTATGGACGACATCTGGCTTTTCGATGTCGAGGATCTCGGCGAATCGTTCGGCAGCCTTGCGATTCCAGGTATCCTGCAAATGCCATTTAAGGCGTTGCATCGACGACGGCTTTTCGTCGCGGCCAAAGGGCCAATAGTCGTTGTCGAGCGGCATGCGATAGACGCGCACGCCGTTGAGGTCGTCGACCGACCGCGTCTGCTCCTTTTGAAGACAGACGACGGACACCTGCTGGCCGCGCTGGGACAGGGCCTCGGCGAGCAGTGACACAGAGACTTCGGCCCCGCCGATGATTTCCGGCGGGTAAAGTGTGTTGACGATGAGTACTCTCAAGAATTGCCTCGGATTAGCCGACCGCAGCCGTCAGGAGCGCTTCAGTTAGCCGGCCTGATCTCGAAATCAAGTGCGGMTTGCCCCTTCGCGGTGACGAGCAGCGGCGTGGTCGATAGCTCCGTCCAGGCGCCGGGAGCGGGTCCTGGCCCTTGCTGGCAGACGTGGCTGACCTCGGCATTCGGTTCTACCCCCTTCAATCGCACTTCAAAACGCTTGGTCGGACTTTCCGAC
>NZ_JBFULT010000805.1:0-2545 GCF_054049755.1 Bradyrhizobium sp. P5_C11_2 | reverse complement strand
GCCCCGGAACGACAGCTAACTAGCCGCCACCGACCGCGGATCGCGCACCGGCCATCGCCCGGCTTCCACCAGCGTCACGAACCGCTCCACCGTCGCGTTGAACAACGCGGGCTCCTCGAGATTGAGCACGTGGCCGGACTTCGGGAACATCGCKAGGCCCGCGGCCGGCAGATGCTTCTTCAAAAACAGGCTTGCGCCCACGCACGGATCGTCCTCGTCGCCGCAGATGATCAGCGCCGGCGTGGGCACTTTCCTGATCGCATCCGTCATGGTGTAGATCGAGGGACGGCCGCCCTGGAAGCCGCGCATGGTGTTGGCCGATCCCTTGGCATCATGCCGCGCCAGCGCGGCGTAGAAATCGGCGTGGCCGCGCGGGTCCTTGACCAGGAAGGGAATCCGGCTCGGCGCCTCGCGCGTGACTTTTGCCACTTCGGCGGAGCCGAGCGTCTCGAACTGCTCGGCATTGGCGCGGCACTGCGTGCTCCAGGCGTCGAGAGTCTCGATCTCCGAGCCGGAGCCGACGCCGGCCAGCGTCATCGACAGCGCGCGCTGCGGGGCGTTCAGCCCGATCTGCAACGATGAATAGGCGCCCATCGAGAGCCCGACGAGATGCGCGCGCTCGATCTCGAGATGATCGAGCACCGCGAGCGCATCGCTGTAGAAATGTGTGTAGGTGTAGACCTCGCCCGCCGGCACATCCGACGGCGTATAGCCGCGCGCCGAATAGGTGATGCAGCGATGGCCGCGGGAGAAGTAGCGCATCTGCGGCTCCCAATTGGTGTAGTCGGCCGCGAACTCGTGCAGAAAAATGATCGGCGTTCCCTGGCCCGCCTCTTCGAAATAGATGCGGATGTCGTCCCTGGTCGTGGCGTGGGRCATTAACTGTTTCCCTCTCTTCAAGCCGTGATTTCGAAGATCGCAGTTAATGTTGTTGTCCGCAATGCGGCAGCCTCAGACCAGCACCAACGCTAAGTCATCGCAGCTATTCCCCGGCGTGGCGTCTTTTTCTCGCCACATCGGGCGGCTTAACGGCCGGACGGATGTCGGCCACCGCACGGGTCGACGGGAAGTGGGGGTGTAACGAAGGATGAAGTATGTTCGAGTTGTTTGCGTCTCGCCTGTCGCGCTGTGTCGTCGCGCTGGCGCTGTTCTTCGCGGCGGTGGCCGCGTTCACCTCTCCGGCTTCAGCACGGTCTCATCGTCATCATAGCGCAGAGCGGCACGCTTACGCGCATCACGCCAGCAGATATCATCATTACCGGCACCAGGCCCGCAGCTCGCGCTTCGAGCGCAGCGCGGCGCAGTTGCAGGCCGGCGGATTCATGAACACGCAGGCCAGCTACGATCCGAACGCCAATAGCGGCGGCATGGGTGACATGCGCTACGTGGGCGGCGGTGACATGGGCATCGGCGGAAACATGCGCCGCGCCGGCAAAGTGAGCCGGGCTGCTAACGTGAGCTACGCTGTCAACAAGAGCAGCGCCGGCGACAATGGCAATGCCGGCAACATGAGCATGAGCAGCGGCCTCGGTGGCGGCTCCGGTCTCGTGTCCGAGGCGCGCCGTTATCTCGGTGGCAACCCGACCGGGCGCGGCAGCCTGTGGTGCGCGCGCTTCATGAACATGGTGCTCGAGAAAACCGGCCACCATGGCACCGGCTCGGATATGGCGAACTCGTTCGCGCGTTACGGCACGCGTGTCTCCGGTCCGCAGGTGGGCGCCATCGCGGTGATGTCGCGCGGCCGCCGGGGCGGCCATGTCGGCATCATCACCGGCGTCGACGCGCAGGGCAATCCGATCATGATTTCCGGCAACAACGGCAACCGCGTCCGCGAGGCGCCGGTCTCGCGCGGCCGGATCTATGCGTATGTGATGCCGAACTGAGGCTCGTCATTGCGATAATTCGTAGGGTGGGCAAAGGCGCAATAGCGCCGTGCCCACCATTCTCGCAACGTTAACAAAAGTGGTGGGCACGCTTCGCCTTGCCCACCCTACGGCAGCGCTGGCCCCGTCACACCAGCCTCGGCTTTTCCACCGCGACCTGATCGCCGACGCCGATCTCGCCATCGGCGATCACCTCGGCATAGATGCCGCAATCCATATGGCCGAGGTTGCGCGAGAGCGTGGGCGGGATTTCGAGGTCGCGTGCGGCGGTCTCGGGATTGACGTTGGTGGCCGGGCAGCGAACGATGCGCTTGACCACTTTCAGCCGGACCTGGCCGATCGCGAGCGTCTGGCCGACGAGGTCGAGCTCCGACCAGGCCGGCCAGCCCTTCACGTAAAGATTGGCGCGGAAGCGCAGGGGATGCACGGGGGTCCCGCCGAGCATGGTCTCGATGGCGCGGACGCTGTCGAGATTGATGATGGACACGACCTTGCGGGCCACGTCGGAAAAGCTGTGGTCGCGCCCGGACAGCAGTTTTGGCGCGCCCTTCAGTTCGGGCTGAAAATTCTCGGTGAAATAGCCCTCGATGGCGGCGCGTCCGGCGGCGGTCTCCAGGTCGCCGGTGGCGACGATCTGGCCGTCCTTGCGGATGGTCAGGCGG
>NZ_JBFULT010000804.1:0-2548 GCF_054049755.1 Bradyrhizobium sp. P5_C11_2 | reverse complement strand
CGGCGGTGACCGAAGCCGATTTGAAATCGCTCATCCGCCGTTTCGTAAAGCCGGTAGCCCGAGCCGTCTGGCCCCCGATGTAACATCAAATCGGTAAGCTTGATGAGAGTTTCGCGATCCTGATACTTGGCGGGACCAAGAACCCATCCGAATATCCCACACATTGTTAAATGCCTTATCTGGACGATAGTTGGATGATACTCGTCACGCCATATGCTCGTTTCTGGCTACCGCTCCGATTTGAGCTATCAATCAACTGAAGGTCAGAAGGCTGAAAACGCGGTTACCCAAGATGAGATCGCTCGCATCAGCGCGCGCTCGCGGCGTCGACTCAAATTAAAGTATGGCAGTCTGTCGCTCGCGGCTTGGTGAACACCTTAGGGCAGCTTGGTGAATACGTTAGACTGAATGGCCTACCTCACCCGCGCCAGGCGGCAACCCGCTGTTCGCTCGCGGTGCTATGCCTAACCTCTGGCGTACAATGGCTTGGGCCAGAATGCCGGCGAACAATGTATTGGTCTTGGCATATCGCCACCACATGCGTCCTGGCTCCTGATAGACGCGGTAGAGCCATTCAAGCCCGAGGTGCTGCATGCGAACAGGCGCCCGCTGTACCGCGCCGGCAAGAATATCGAACGAGCCGCCGACACCCATGATGAAAGGCACGCCGAGCACATCGCGATAGGACGCAAGAAAGCGCTCCTTGCGCGGCGAAGGCATGCCGATAAAGAGGCAGTCGGCGCGACTAGACCGAATTTCACGGACCACTTGGGCCTCCTGCTCGCGTGTGAAGTAGCCGTCCCTGAGGCCGGCGAACGCGATCGAGGGATGCTTGTCGAGGACTCGCCGCGCGGCCTGTTGCAACACGCCAGCAGTCGCTCCGAGAAAATACGGTTTGAAGCCGTCCTTTTCACATAGTGCTAGAATCTCGGTAAGCAGATCGATGCCGGTCACGCGCGACTGGACCGGCAGGCCGAGTGCCCGCGCCCCCCACACTATGCCCATGCCATCAATGCTGATCACATCACTGCTAACGACATCGGCAGCAAGCATCGGGTCAAAGCGCATGCTGACTAACTTGGCAACGTTGAGCGCAACATGTTGCAAACGCTGCTGGCTACGCATCGCCGTGCGTGCGAGCTCGACCGTATCAGCCATCGTAAGGACATCAATGGGGCACCCTAGAAATGACGCACGCATCGCCATCCTCCGCTTACCGCCGTGCAGGCGCAGCCAGGTCTGAACCTCAATCTTCGTCAAAGCGACGATAGCTTAGGGCGTGCTGAGCAAGTGCAAGCAGAAGGGTTGGTACCCTGGGGCTGAATGGCTACCCAATTGTGAGTAAGTCCGTGTTGAACAGAGTCTCGGTCGTTGCCGTCCACCTGATCCTGCTACGTGAGAGCGGAGCCCGAACACAGCCGCGATCGCTGCGAAAGCTCGCAAGCCTCCAGGCGGCTGGCTGGTGTGGCGTGTAGGTCGGTGGCACTGGTCGGTCGCCGTGGCGTTGAGGTAGCCAGGCAGTACGAATTTCGCAAAAGGCGGCTAGGAATGTTCAGTGGGGCGAGTCGGGCGAACGTCCGGGCCAACCGCTGGAACGCTTCGCAATCGTGTGCTGTCGGACTGTCGCTATAGCGGGCTGCGGTCTGTCCAGCCCGCGTAGCCCGATTGAGCAGCAACGTCTTTCATTTGGCAGTCGAGATTGGATTAAGAAGCTGCTAGAGATTGTCTCGTCTTATGATCTTCAGCTAGCAGGGCACCACGGAAACTATCCCGCGTCGGTGCGCAGTGTTCTCGGAAGAGCGTCGGATTGATCTTCCCGTTAAGGTTCGCACTGTTGACGGGCATTGGCATGGCGCCGCCGTAGCGTGTTGACAGATTTTCGGTGTATTTGATGAGTACGACCCAGAATACCCTTCGGTTGATCGTAGCCACGCCCTACGGCCTGCATGGCCGAGGAGGAATTGATCGCCTTACGGATCTCATCATCGATACAATCGATCAACGCGGAGATCTTGGCGTCAAGGCCGAGCGACTGGTAACCAGGGGACAGAAGAGCAGGTATTGGGGAGTGGTGGTCTTTGCCCGGGCACTGATTCAATTCGGTGTCGCAGCAGGACGCGGGAAGGTTGACCTGGTTCATTTTCAGCTTGCATGGCGCGGGAGCGCGTACCGCAAGCTGATCATCGCGGCTATAGCGCGCTATTTTGGGGTGCCCTATGTCGTGCACCTTCACGCCGGCCAGTTTGATCAGTTCTGGGCAGGAGCCGGGACATATTTGCGTCGAAGCATCAACCGATTGTTCGTGGATAGTGCGGCGATCATCGTGCTAGGCGACTATGGTGCGCGCGTCATTCTCGATCGGCTTCCCAGCCTTCGCGATAAAATAATGATTCTTCCGAACGCAAGCACGTCCCCGAGCCAACCAAACCTGGGCCGATCGGAATGCGGGCAAATTCGCATTACCTTTCTCGGCTTCCTTGAACCAGAAAAGGGGGTGCCGCAACTCGTTGATGCACTTGGAAAACTGGCATGCCGCACTGACTGGACC
>NZ_JBFULT010000803.1:0-2549 GCF_054049755.1 Bradyrhizobium sp. P5_C11_2 | reverse complement strand
GCGTGAAGGCATTTGAGGGTCAGAAGCTCGGCATCGCGGCCGAGCACGTCGGTGCGCGCGAGCTTCCAGATCCGCTCCGCGCCGGCATTGAAATGACTGATGCGATGCGCGCTATCGACGATGACGACGCCATCGTCGGCGCATTCGAGCGCGGCCAGCAGCACTTCCGGAGTTTCTGTCACAGGACAATCGGAGGCAGACATCGTTGGACCCGGAGGCATCGGCAATCGGCCGACGCTAGCGCTTCGATGGTGTCCAAGACGTTTTCGCAATCCCGTCGCGTCCCGCCAAGGCGCGACATGCTTAACGGTCCGCGAAAAAAGCAAGGGCAATGCAGTGGGTACGGAACTATTCGGCGCCGGTTCCGGCATGGAGCTTGTGCAGCCGTCCGGCCACGGCCCGCACCTTGCGGGGGGCGGCCTGCCAGATCGACAGCGCCGACAAGCCGCTCACGATCATGGCAATGGCGAAGGCGAGCGTGTAGTCGCCGGCGCGGTCATAGAGCAAGCCCGTGACCCAGGGGCCGGCCGCGCCGCCGGCCAATGCCGCCAGCATGATCACGCCGAAGATGCTGCCCTGATGCCTGCCCTGGAAAATCTCGAACACCACCGCGCCCATGATCGAGGTCAGGCCGTAGCCGAGTGCGCCTTGCGTGAACACCATCAGATAGACGAGCCAGAGCGAGGGCTGATACTTCAAGGCGATCAGTGCCGCGAAGCAGATCGCAAAACCCGCGCAGCTCAGAGCCCATACCCACTCCCGCCCGATCCGGTCGGAGACATGGCCGAGCAGGATCTGGCCGGGAATGCCGAGCAGGCTGACGATGCCGAGCGCCCACACCGCAACGCCCGGACTGAAGCCGATGTCGAGCAGGAATTTGGTCTGGTGCACCTGCACCGCATACCAGATGTAGAGGCCGCAGAAATAGCCGAGTGCGATCCACCAGAAGCGCGCGGTGGCGACCGCGCGCCGCAGCGTCCAGTCGGTGCCGACCCAGACCGGATCGACGATGTTGGAGACGGGCCTTGCGGCACCCGCGGACGGCGCTGCGTCGCCGTCCGGCTGAAGGCCGATGTCTTCGGGCCGCTTGCGCAGCAACAGGTTGATCGGCGCCAGCACGACCAGGACGATCAGGCCCATCGCGGTGCAGGCGGTACGCCAGCCGGTCTGTTCGATCATGTGCTGCACCCAAGGCAGCAGCGTCACCGAGCCGATGCCAACGCCGGCGAAGGCGATGCCGATGGCAAAGCCGCGGCTGCGGATGAACCAGTTCGGCAGGAATAGCGACTGGCCGGAATAGCCGAGACAGACGCTGCCGGCGCCGACCATGACGCCGATGGTCAAATAGAGATGCCAGGGCGCGCTGGTGAGCGGCGCCAGCAGCAGCCCGCCGCCCATCAGCACGACGCCGAGCTCCATCACCGCGCGGGGCCCGGCGCGATCCATCAGCCGCCCGATCAGCGGGCTGACCACGCCCGACACCACGAAGCCAAAGGAGAATGCGCCGGCGGTGACGCCGCGCTCCCAGCCGAATTCGGAGATGATGGGAGGAAAGAACAGTGAGAAGGCGGTGCGCGCGTTGACGCCGATGGCCATCGTGACGAAGGTCACCGCGACCACGACCCAGCCGTAGAAGAACGGAAGCCGCATTTTGTGCATTTCATCCCTGGACGATCCTTGGGACCATCTCGGGATATCCGGGTCAAGCGCTTTCCGCGCATGCCGGCCGAGCGGCGAGATCAGGCGGCGTCGAGCCGCGAGCGTTCGGCGGGCGCGTCGAATAGAATCCGCTCGATCGGCTGCGGTCGGCCGAACAGATAGCCCTGCGCGAAGTTGACGCCGAGCGCCTTCAACCGCTCGAACTCCTCGCGGGTCTCGACCCCCTCGGCGGTGACCGACATGTCGAGGCCGCGCGCCAGCGTCACGATCGAGGAGATGATGGCGGAACTGCGCGGCTGATGGGTGAGGTTGCGGATGAACGACTTGTCGATCTTGATCTTGTCGAAGGGGAACGCGGTCAGATAGCTCAGCGACGAATAGCCGGTGCCGAAATCGTCGAGCGCGAGTTCGATGCCGATGCCCTTGAGCCGCTCGATGAAGGCGTGATTTTCGACGCCGCGCTCCAGCAGGACCGACTCAGTCACCTCGATCTCGAGCCGTTGCGGCGGCAGTCCGGAATCCCTGAGCGCCGCACGGATCACCTCGAACAGATCGGCTTCCTTGAACTGCACCGGGGACAGGTTGACGGCCACCCTGAGCCCCGACGGCCACGACGCCGCGTCGGCGCAGGCGCGCCGCAGCACGAATTCGCCGAGCGGCACGATCAGCCCGGTCTCCTCGGCCAGCGCAATGAACTGGTCCGGCGGGATCAGACCCCGGCCCGGATGCCGCCAGCGCACCAGCGCCTCGAAGCCGCGGCGCGCGCCGCTGTCGGCATCGACGAACGGCTGGTAGTGAACTTCGAGCTGGCAGCGCGCGATGGCGTCGCGCAGATCGCCCTCCAGCGTGTTGCGGGCCTCGAGCTCGGCCGACATCGCCTCGTCATAGAT
>NZ_JBFULT010000802.1:0-2565 GCF_054049755.1 Bradyrhizobium sp. P5_C11_2 | reverse complement strand
ATGTCGTGCTGCAGATGCACGATGCCCTTGGGCCGGCCGGTCGAGCCGGACGAGTACATCCAGAACGCCATCTCGTTGCGATGCGTCGCGGCTTCCGCCAGCCCGGTCGGGAATTGCGCGAGCCAGCCTGCCGCGGAGATCGCCTCCGGCGCGGCGTGATCGCCCGCCGCGCCATTGACGACGATCAGCGTGCGCAGACGAGTGTCCTTGCAGGCCTCCGCGTTGAAGCGCGCGCAGAACTCGGCGTCCGCCACGGCAACGCTCGCGCCGGAATCGGCGAGATAGAACTGCAGCAGATCCGGCGGCGTCAGCGTGTTGATCAGCAGCGGCACGAAGCCGGCGCGGACCGCGCCGAAGAACGCGGCCGGATAGGCCGGGGTATCGTCGAGGAACAGCAGCACGCGATCGCCGCGCTTCAGGCCCAACGAGGTGAAGCCGTTGCCCCATTGGCCAGCTTCCGCGCAAAGCTCGGCATAGCTGCGCGCACCCGCCGGCCCGATCAGTGCGGGCTTGTCGCCGCGCCCCCTGGCGAGATTGTCGAACAACACGCGGCTGGCGTTGTAAATCTCCGGAACGGCAAAGCCGATCTCACGCGCGCCCGCGCTGTCGGCGGGCACCTGGTCGCGAAGCTCGCTGCTCATGCCGCATCTCCGCCGTTCTTCGCGGCCTCGTAGCGCGCCATGAAGGCCGGCGACATCGCGCGCAGGCGGGAATCGTCGATACGGCCGGAGCGGGTGATGTAGCTGTAGGCAAAGTCCATCACATCGAGCTGCATGTGTTCGGCAAAGTGCTCGTACCAGCCGGCCGAGGTGCGCGCGGCGTCGACGAGCTTCTGCACCACCGGTTTTCGCGCGGCCTGGTAGCGATGCAGCGCGGTGGTCAGATGCGCATCCGATTCCAGCGCCTTGACCAGCGCGATGGCATCCTCGATCGCGAGCCGCGTGCCCGAGCCGATCGAGAAATGCGCCGAGTGCAGCGCGTCGCCCATCAGAACCATATTCTTAAACGACCAGTGCTCGTTCCAGACCCAGGGGAAATTGCGCCAGACCGATTTGTTGGAGACCAGGCAGTGGCCGCCGAGCGTGTCGGCAAACACCTCCTCGCAGACGCCCTTGGACTGCTCGACGTCCTTGTAGGCGAAGCCGTAGGCCTGCCAGGTGGCATGATCGCACTCGACCAGGAAGGTGCTCATGGTCGGCGAGTAGCGGTAGTGATGGGCATTGAAGGCGCCGCGGTCGGTCTTCACGAAGGTCTGCGACAGCGTGTCGAAGCGCTTCGAGGTGCCGTACCAGACGAACTTGTTGGAGGAGTAGGACAGCGATGTGCCGAAATCGCCCTCGAAGGCGCGGCGCACCAGCGAGTTCAGCCCGTCGGCGGCGACGATCAGGTCATGGCCGTTGAGCTGGTCGATCGCGTGAATCGGCGTGTCGAAGCGCGGCGTGACGCCGGCATCGAGCGCGCGCTGCTGCAGGAACTGCAAGAGCTCGAGCCGGCCGATCGAGGAAAAGCCGACGCCGTCGATGGCGACGCTGTCGCCATGGACGTTCAGCGTGATGTTCTCCCAGCTCTCCATATGCGGCGCGATCGCGTCGACCGTCTCGGGGTCGTCGGTACGCAGGAACTCCAGCGCCTGGTCGGAGAACACCACGCCAAAGCCCCAGGTCGCGTCGGCCGGGTTCTGTTCGAACAGGTCGACTTGATCCTCAGGGTGACGCTTCTTCCAGAGATAGGCGAAGTAGAGCCCGCCGGGCCCCCCGCCAATCACGGCGATCCGCAACGTCTGCCTCCCTAATTGACAGTATACTCACTATCTAGGGGTAGACTAATGTGCTCCGACGTTCGGCGCCAGCGGAATTATCGGCATGGCGGGGCGCGCCGAAACTCGCTCCAAACACACGTTTGGCGCGTGTCCGAAACCATCACGTCCGGAGCATAGCCAAACCGCGCCGGCTTGGCCACCTGTGCGTCAGACGCAGCGCTTCACGTAGACACCGTTCACCAGCACCCTGGTACAGCGGACCACCGGAACCGGCTTGCGGACCACGACGGCGGCGTTCGGCCCGGCGCAACCGGCGCGATAGACGCCGCGCGCGCACACGACCGCGTTGGCGTCGGTGGCCTCGAACGTCATGGTCGCGCCGAAGGCCAGCAGCGCGGAAGCAGTGAGCAGCAATGCACGCACGTTTTCCTCCCGGTCTTGTCGTGATCGAAATCGGTTGTCGGTAAAATTCTGCGATTTGTCGTCGCAGGCGTGCGGAGTTCCTCCACGCACGCCGCCGGCTGTTGATGCGCGCCCTTTGCGTCGTCGCGCGCCTCTCTATCGCGCCGCGAACGGCGCCAGCACGTCCTTGCAGGCGGGCGACAGCGACGCGGCATTGCTTGCAATGCATTGCACGATGCGTCCGCCACCGGGCGCGACGCCGGCGCAGAGCGTGCGGATGTCGGCGCCACAGGCCGATCGGACAATGAACAGCTCTTCGCGCGGCCGCAGCGGCCGCAGCACGATCACGGCTGGCGCGGCCGCCGGTGCTGCCGCCGCAGGAGCTGCGCCCGCAGGCGCTGCCG
>NZ_JBFULT010000801.1:0-2570 GCF_054049755.1 Bradyrhizobium sp. P5_C11_2 | reverse complement strand
GTCTTTCCGCAGAGGCAGACTGGATTGCTTCGCTGCGCTCGCAATGACGATGTGGAAATGGCTTCGCCCCATCAATTACGTCTTCGATTTCTCATGCGCCCGCAGCTCGTCAACAAGTACTCGCACATTCTCAGAATAGTCGATCGGGATCACGACCAGATGCACGCCGCCCTCCTTGAAGGCCGCATCCAGCGTCGGGCCGAAGCTGTCGATGCTCTCGATCCGATGGCCCTTGGCGCCATAGGCCTTCGCATACAGGACGAAGTCGGGATTGCCAAAGGTCATGCCGAAATCGGCGAAGTGATCGACCGCCTGCTTCCAGCGGATCATGCCGTAGGCATTGTCCTCCAGCACCAGCACGACGAGATTGAGCTTGAGGCGGACGGCGGTCTCCATCTCCTGGCTGTTCATCATGAAGCCGCCGTCGCCGGCGACCGCGAGCACGCGGCGGTCCGGATTTAGCATCGCGGCCATCATCGCCGACGGCAGGCCGGCGCCCATGGTGGCCAGCGCGTTGTCGAGCAGCAGCGTGTTGGCGACGCGGGTGCGGTAGTTGCGCGCGAACCAGATCTTGTACATGCCGTTGTCGAGCGCGACGATGCCGTTCTCCGGGATCACCTGCCGGATGTCATGCACGATGCGCTGCGGCGTCGGCGGCCAGCGCGCCTCGGTGGCGCGGTCGGCAATATGGCTGAGGATCTTTTCACGCAGCGGCAACAGCGCCGCGGCCTGCGGCAGCTTGCCTTCGAGCCGGTCGGCGAGCAATTCCAGGCTGGGGCCGACATCGCCGACGACCTCGGCATCCGGGAAATAGACCTGCTCGACGCTGGCCGACGTATAGCTGACGTGAATGACCTTCGGTCCCGACGGACCCATGATGAAGGGCGGCTTCTCGATCGGGTCATGGCCGATCGCCACGATCAGATCGGCGGCGTCGATGGCCTCGTGAACATAGTCGCGCTCGGACAGCGCCGCGGTGCCCATATAGAGATTGGTGCCACCGGGCACCGTGCCCTTGCCCATCTGCGTGGTGAAGAACGGAATGCCGGTGCGCCGCACGAAGCTCGCGATGCCGTGCGTCGACCGTGGCCGGCTGGTGGCCGCGCCCATCATCACCAGCGGACGCTTTGCGGCCAGAATCATCTCGGCGGCGCGGTCGAGCGCGGCGCGATGGGCAACCGGGATTTCGATCGGATGGACCGGGATCACGGGGGTAAAGGGCACTTCATCGCCCGCGATGTCCTCGGGCAATTCGAGATGCACCGGCCCCGGCCGCTCCTCCATCGCCACGCGAAAGGCGTCGCGGACCACAGTCGGGATGCTGGAGGCGCTGACGATCTGCCGCGACAGCTTGGTCAGCGGCTTCATGGTCGCGACCACGTCCACGATCTGGAAGCGCGCCTGCCGGCTGCTCATGATCGGCTTCTGGCCCGTGATCAGAATCATCGGCATCGCGCCGAGATGGGCGTAGGCCGCTCCGGTCGACAAATTGAGCGCGCCGGGGCCGAGCGTCGACAAGCAGACGCCGGGCTTGCCGGTCAGCCGCCCATGCGTGGCGGCCATGAAGGCCGCGGCCTGCTCGTGGCGGGTCAGGATCAGTTCGATCCTGGAGGTGCGCAGCGATTCCACGAGGTCGAGGTTTTCCTCGCCGGGGACGCCGAAGATGCGATCGACGCCTTCGTTCTCCAGCGCCGCGACGAACAGATCCGATCCCTTTGCCTTGCGTTCCTGCGCGCTCATGTCGCCTCCCCGTCACAATGTCGGCCCCTGTGTTCGCAGGACCTTCGGCCGCATGGTAACCGCATGTGGCGCAGGCACAACTCACAATGCGGCGCTGTTGGCGCGGGAGTGACGAGTTGGCTGGAACGCAAGCTCCATCAACTGGTCGTCCTGGCGAAAGCCAGGACCCATTGCCATAGGGGGATGTTTTGCGGACGATGCCATAGCGAATGCTGACAACGCCGACCGGGGTAATGAGTCCTGGCTTTCGCCAGGACGACGATGGAGGAGCATTGTGCGTACCTGCTTCAACACCGTCATTGCAGACACAGCCTCGCATCCTCGCGGCTTGCYTCGCCCGAGYTYTGCRTCGTCGCCTCACCCTCGCAAATGAAAGAGGGCGCAGGGAAGACCGGGAGCCGGCTGGCTCCTATTGATCCGCTATGCGCAAGGTAGATTGCGCTACGATGCACAGCGGGAAACAGGGCAACCGGAGACATCCCGGCCTTTCCCTGCGCAGTGGTTGGAACGGCTTATGTCGCGCTCTCCCCGGGGAGCGATGCACTATTGCCCCCGTCGCCCTGCGGATGGCTGATGCGCGCGCTCGGTTGGGCAGCACACATCACCACAGGACTTGGCGCACAGACCCCGGGCGCCAGGACGACACGATTTGGCCGTACGCCGATCACACCGGTCGTGTGCGCGATGGTTTCGCTCACGGTTGCCCGCCCTGCGAAGCTTTTCGCGCCGATGTGACCCACGTCCACCGCCGCCCGGCCCGCGTGTCGTGACGATCGCGATACGCCCCTCTTCCTCGGGCCGGAGTGCGCGCACTATCCGCCAATTCCGAA
>NZ_JBFULT010000800.1:0-2578 GCF_054049755.1 Bradyrhizobium sp. P5_C11_2 | reverse complement strand
CACTGAGATCGGCGACATGCACGGGGAGCCGGTCGACGAAGGCACGGCCCGCGGTCCAGTTGCGATTGATCGGCCAATTCTCGAGGTTGATCGGAATCGGCCCATGGTGGGCGCTGAAGCGCAAGCTGTCGCCCTCCTTCAGCGCCACGGCGGCGTCATAGGCATCGCAGAGCTCGCAGGCACTCTCGACAATCGCCTTCAGCGCCGGTCCGACATCGGTCGGCGAGGACGCGATCACCTTCAGGATGTTGGCGCTGCCGGTCTGGTGTCTCAGCGCCTCGGTCAATTCCTCGGTGCTCTCGCGCAATTCGCGGAGCAGCCGCGCATTCTCGATGGCTATCACGGCCTGCGCGGCGAACTGCTGGAGCAGCCTGATCTGCTTGTCGGTGAATCGGCGCTGCTCCTGCCTGAAGATCATCACATTGCCGACGATGCGGTCGTCCTTGATCAGAGGCACGGTCAGCAGGCAGCGCGCGCCGCCGAGATCGACCAATGCCCGGCGATTGGCGTCGCCGCTTCGATAGGCCGCCGTATCGTCGAGATTGTCGATCTCGACATACGGCTCGCCCAGCAGCAGGCGAGCGGGCGCCGTGCCCGGGCCGTACTCGAGGTGCTGCATGCGCCGGTATTCGTTGTAGGCGGGCGGCAAGCCGTAGGTCGCAGCGCTGTGGAACGACTTGCCGTCAAAAGTGTTAAGCACGCCGAAATTGGCGCCGCAAAGCTGCATCGCCTTGGCGAGCATCGCATCGAAGACCGGAACGAGGTCACCGCCCGAGCTGGAGATGACGCTCAGGACTTCGGCCGTCGCTGTCTGTTGCTCGAGCGCTTCGGTGAGCTCATTCGTGCGCTGCTGCACCTCGTTGAACAGCCGCGTGTTCTCGATGGCGATCACGGCCTGATCGGCAAAGGTCTTGAGCAGGGTGATCGCCTTGTCCGGGAACGGACCGGCCTCCGGCCGCGTGACGCCGATGGTGCCGATCGCGACGCCGTCGCGCAGCATCGGGACCACCAGGATGCTGCGATAGCCCCTTGTCCGCGCCAGCTCCTTCATCGCCTCGGTGAGGTCGGGTTCGTTCTGCATGTCGCTGCGGAATGCGAACGCTCCGCTCATCGCGACCCGGCTGTGAATGCCGGACGCCGCAAGCGGCGCGGGGAATGAGCCGAGCAGATCCGCGTTGCCGGCCTCAACGTCGGTGGTGAAGGCGGCCAGATGCAGCATGCCGTCGATGACGCGGGTGACGGTGGAGGAATGTCCGCCAATGAGCGCCTTGGCGCTGTCGGAGATCGCCTGGAACACCGGCGTCACATCCGCCGGCGAGGCGGCAATCACCTTGAGGATGTCGGCGGTCGCGGTCTGCCGYTCCAGCGCCTCCCTGGTCGCGTTGAACAGGCTGACATTCTTGATCGCGATCACCGCCTGGTCGGCGAAGGTCTGGAGCAGCCTGACATGGTGCTCGCCGAACGCGCCGGTCTCCCGGCGCGTGGCGATGATGACGCCGATCGCCTCGCCCTCGCTCATCAGGGGGGCGAACAGCATGCTGCGGTAGCCGCGGGCGCGCGCGATGTCGCGTGCGGCCGGCTCGAGCTCGGTGTCGGGCAATTGCGCCGCCGCACCATTGGCCACAAGCTGGTAAGGCGGAAACCGTGCGAACGGCACCGGGAACGAGGATTGGAGCACGCGATCGCCGGCCGGATCGGTCGGCGTGAATGCCGCCAGATGCGCGGCGCCGCCGACATAGCGCAGCACCGCCGTGGAGAAGCCGCCGATCAGCCGGTTGGCGTTGGCCGCGATGGCGTCGAACACCGGCTGCACGTCGGACGGCGAGGCGGCCATCACCTTCAAGATGTCGGCGGTGGCGGTCTGCCGCTCCAGCGCCTCTCCGGTCTCGTTGAACAGCCGTGCATTCTCGATCGCGATCACGGCCTGGTCGGCAAACGTCTGGAGCAGTTGCACGTGGTCCGGCGCAAACGCGCCGGGCTCGGCGCGTGTGACGCTGATCATGCCGACCGCCGTGCCCCGGTTCATCAGCGGCATGAACAGCACGCTGCGGAAGCCGCGCAGTCGCGCCAGATTGCGGTTCAGCTCCGGGACGTGCTCGGCCTCGCTGTCGGGAAACTGGATCGTCTCGCCGCCGCGAACCAGGGCAAAGGTCGGAAAGTCCTCGATCCGGCGCGGGAACGATGCCTTCAGCCCTTCGTCCGCGTCCGGGCTGGTCGGCGTGAACGCCACGAGGTGCAGCTCGTCGCCGATGAACTGAAGCACGGTGGCGGAGAAGCCGCCCAGCAGGCGCTTCGAGCTGGACGCGATCGCAGCGAACACCGGCCGGGCATCCGAGGGAGATGCCGCGATGGTGCGCAAGATCTCGGCGCTGGCGTTTTGCCGATCGCGCAGCCGCGCATTCTCGGCTGCGGCCGACTGCAATTGCCGTTTGAGCTCGTCGATCCCGGCGACATCGTTGGAAGGGGCGGTCATTCGCAATCCGGCTTGGTGCCGCGACGGGCGCCGCACCGGGCCGGATTATCACATCTCCTGCGGCCGGAGCCAGCGCCTGCCGCCCTGCCGCCGAGACCCGGCTGC
>NZ_JBFULT010000799.1:0-2579 GCF_054049755.1 Bradyrhizobium sp. P5_C11_2 | reverse complement strand
CGACATGCGCGCCGAAATCGAACGGTTGGTAGAAGAGATCAAGCAGTCAGTCGGGCTGCTGAGGAGGCATCTTTGACGTCGAGAAATCGACGGCGCGCCTCGCTGAGCTGAACAAGCTCGCAGAAGATCCCAACCTCTGGAACGATCCCCAGAAAGCCCAGAAGCTGATGCAGGAGCGGACCTCGCTTGAGGATTCGCTGTCGGGCATCGGCAAGGTCGAGCAGGAGCTCGAGGACGACATCGGCATGATCGAGCTCGGCGAAGCCGAAGGCGATGCGGGCGTCGTTGCCGAAGCCGAAGCCGCACTGAAGAACCTGAAGAAGGAAGTCGCGCGGCGCGAGCTCGAGGCGCTGCTGTCGGGCGAAGCCGATCGCTTCGATTCCTACCTCGAAGTCCATGCCGGCGCCGGCGGCACCGAGAGCCAGGACTGGGCGCAGATGCTTTTGCGCATGTACACGCGCTGGGCCGAGACCCACGGCTTCAAGGTCGAATATCTCGAAGAGTCCGAGGGCGAAGAGGCCGGCATCAAGTCCGCGACCATCCAGGTCTCCGGGCACAATGCCTATGGCTGGCTGAAGACCGAGGCCGGCGTGCACCGCCTGGTGCGCATCTCGCCGTTCGATTCCAACGCGCGGCGGCACACGTCTTTCTCCAGTGTGCAGGTGTTCCCCGTCATCGATGACAGCATCAAGATCGACATCAAGGAAGCCGACGTCCGCGTCGACACCATGCGCTCGGGCGGCGCCGGCGGCCAGCACGTCAACAAGACCGAGTCCGCGGTGCGGCTGACGCATATCCCGACCGGTGTCGCCGTGGTCTGCCAGGCCGGCCGCTCCCAGCACAAGAACCGGGCGCAGGCCTGGGACATGCTGCGCGCGCGCCTTTACGAAATCGAGCTGAAGAAGCGCGAGGAGAAGGCCGCCGCCGACCAGGCCGCCAAGACCGATATCGGCTGGGGTCACCAGATCCGCTCCTATGTGCTGCAGCCCTACCAGATGGTGAAGGACCTGCGCACGGGCGTGCAGACCTCGGACACGTCGGGCGTGCTCAACGGCGAGCTCGACGACTTCATGGCCGCGACGCTGGCGCAGCGCGCCTTCGGCACCACCACCGGCGAGATCGAGGACGTCGACTGATGCCGCGTGTTGCCTTCATCGGGCTTGGACGGATGGGCCACGGCATGGCCGGCCGCTATCTCGATGCCGGCTTCACGGTGACGCTGTGGAATCGCAGCAAGGCCAAGGCGGAAGACCTGATCGCGCGCGGCGCGCAATGGGCGACCTCGCCGGAGGACGCCGCGATCGATGCCGACGCCGTGGTGACCATGGTTGCCGACGACGAGGCCTCGCGCGCGGTCTGGCTCGGGCCTCAAGGCGCGGCCAAGACGGCGAAGGCCGGCACCATCGCGATCGAATGCTCCACCGTCTCCTATGACCATGCGCGCGAGATGGGCCGCGAGCTGAACGCGCGCGGGCTCATCTACATCGATTGCCCCGTGACCGGACTGCCGGATGCGGCGGCGGCCGGAAAGCTGACGCTGCTGGCCGGCGCCGACGCGGCCGACCTCGAGCGCGCCCGACCGTTCCTCGAACCGATCGGCTCGACCATCCGCCATTTCGGCGTGGTCGGCTCCGGCACGGTCTACAAGCTCATCAACAATTTGATGGGGGCGATCCAGATCGCCGGCCTCGCCGAGGGTCTCGCGATCGCCGAGCAGGCCGGGCTCGACATGAACCTGGTGCTGGAGTCGATCCAGGCCGGCGTCGCCGCCAGCCCCCAGGTGCAGCGGCATTCCAAGCGCATGGTGGCGCGCGACTTCGGCGGCGCGACCTTCACCTCGGCGCTGCGGCACAAGGATGCCGCCTATGCCGTGAGGCTTGCCGAGAGCCTGCTGGCCGACAAGCCGCTGGTGGCGCGCGCGGCGGTCGAATCCTACGCGCGGGCGAAAGCCAGCATGCCGGACGACGACGAAGGCAAGATGATCGAGCTGGTGTCGCGGCCGAAGGAGCCGTCCTAGCCGGTCGCATTAACATGGGGCAGCCTCGTTCGCCCTATCGCTTCTGAACACGGGAATTCCAAACCTCATCGGAAATCGGGTGGCAAAGCGCGTCGCGCCGCACTAGGCGGGGGGCAGCCACCGATGCGAGACGCCATGCCCCCGAACGACAACCGGATCGACGCACGAGACTGGTCGTTGCTGGCCGTGCTTTCCATCCTTTGGGGCGGCTCGTTCTTCTTCAACGGTGCGGCGCTGCGGGAGTTGCCGCCGCTGACGCTCGTGTTCCTGCGCGTTGTTATCGGCGCGGCCATTCTGCTGCCGCTGCTCCGCGTGCAGGGGATCGGCTTTCCCAAGGGCCTGGCGGGCTGGAAGCCGTTCTTCGCGATCGGGTTGCTCAACAACGTCATTCCGTTCTCGCTGATCGTGGCCGGCCAGACCTTTATTCCGAGCGGGCTGGCGTCGATCCTCAACGCGACCACGCCACTGTTCACGGTGCTGGTGATGGCAGCGGCAGGTGAAGAGGCGTTGCAGGCGCGACGGGTGGCCGGCGTGGCGCTGGGCCTTGCCGGTGTGATCATCC
>NZ_JBFULT010000798.1:0-2581 GCF_054049755.1 Bradyrhizobium sp. P5_C11_2 | reverse complement strand
GCGAAGTGCCTCGGACAATGTATCCGTTGCTTCCATCATCTTGAGTTCATGCTTGATGGAGGCGGTAGAAGGCATAGGGATCCCGCGTCCGAACCGTTTATAGCGTGGCATGGCGGACCTCCTGTTCGATAAAATCTAATTTCGTTATCGTGTCTCACGTTTACAAGAACCAAGAAACGAATATTTTCGAGCCCTAGCACACCATATGGAAATGTAAACTCGCTAAGAAGTAATCTCAAAATCTAAGCCCGCGCGATTGCAGGTAGCGTTCCACTCACGACCATTCTCACTGCGCCATTCGAAGCACACGGCTCGACCATATTCACAAGACGACACGATCCAGAAGCCGTCAGCATCATCCTTAAGCCGGTAGGCGGAAGGTAGGCGCCAGACATCGCCTACGAAGCTCGGCAGTTTACACCCTGATTGCCTGCTGGACGGCCGATCCGCCATCTTCGCAAGCGAGCGAAAAGAGCGTATCTCTGCGCGAGCCGATGTCTCAATCGTATCAGCAGCTTACACACGGATCGACAAGGGAGGGCCAGCGCATGACCACTGCTGCAATGCCCCCTTCCCAAGAATCAGATGTTGGCCCCCATTACCTTGTCCAGTTCATTGACCTCGAAGGCAATGTCATCCGGATGGAACGTTTGACTGCCGCCACCGACGAAGAGGCATTGGCTCTCGCGTCCGCGATGGCGAATGGTCACGCTATCGAACTCTGGGACGGCCTCAGGTTCCTTGAGCATTTCGACTCCGCCTCCACATAAACTGAATTACAGGTCGTCGGGAACGAACGCCGTTTCGAGCGTTGAAGTAGGATCACGTCTGTTAGCATTCGGCCGTTTCGTTGCGAGCGGACAAGCTTGGGGTCGACTTTGCCTTGGCGATCTACTTTTTCGACCTACACAGCGACAGCTTGTCATCCTGGGATGATGATGGGCGAGATTGCGCCGAGCCTGAGGGGATCATTCAGCACGCTACCGAGATGCTAACGACCGCTCTGGAAGGCGTGAGAGACAATCATGCGGTAGTGTCGGTGCGCGATGCAGACGGCATGTCCGTTCTGACAGTGACACTCAGCCGAAGCTCAGGGCTGCGCACCGAATGGGCCGTCCGACATCGCGCTGAAACCGATGGTCAGGCTTGAGGGCTCAAAGGACGGTCCCGAGCCATCCTGAGGGCATCGTGTGTCATCGTGCTACTGGCGGACAGATCCATGCTCCCTAGCGATCCTATGAGCCTACGGACCATCAAAGCGTTGGGTGTGGTCGGAAGGCTTGAATGGTGCCCCTGGCGACCGACGGAGCGCCATTAACAATCGTGCGACGCTATTATGCACCCCGGTAAAGGCATCACAGAGGGGATGACGCCCTGCGATGCTCCCTGACCGCTTAAGCCACGTTCAATTCGCCCCGGCATTCACAACAGGGACAATCCCCAAGCCGTTCTTCAAGCATGTCCAGCTGTTCGGCCGACTGATCCCGTTCAATGCCGGTAAGGTAGCGCGAGAGAGTGACAACCCTTGAGGCTGCGGATCAAAGCCGATCAAGAGGGTGGGGTTGGATATGACCAAGACAATCTGCCAGGACCGCTTGCACCGCCCTCGTTGTGGGTTATCCCCGTTCTATTTGGTATTCGCTGATTGCCGTTTGGTGCGCGTTCAAGCTGCTTTAAGTTCCTCTTGGCGGCACAGGCATAGCCCGTCGGTGAGATAAGTCTCGAGATTATTATAGTCAGCGTTTGTTTCAGCTTGGGCGATAGCAAGAAGGCACTGACAAGTCTTGATGGCTCGCATCATCATAACGCGGTATTTCAGATGGATCCTGCCACGTTCATCGAGCATCCTTTCGAGGTCATCCAACACATCTTCGATTTCGTTCGATAGTTTCTGATATTTGTGCGCCTTATCGTCTTCATTGATCCTGTATCGGTAATGAGCTTCGCTTGCGCCACGTGAAAGCATCTTACGCAGAACATAACAACTATCGCAACTTGTGCCTTCGTGAGCGGAGAGGAAATCATCTAAAATGAAATCATAGTCGTCGTTGAACACGGTATTCCGTCCTTAATTGGGTTGAAAATTTGGGATTTGTAAGCCGAGACTCAAATGCATACGCCAGAAATCTCGGCCTCCTAGTCTTTATTGTGATGTTATAGCGGAATTATTTCCAGTATTTTTTTAAATAGCGTCTTTTATCCGACATCCTTTCTGGAGGTGAATTGCTCTCGTTCGCCGCTTGAGTCATGGCAGTATCCGCCGCGAAACGATCAACACCTGCCCTTTTGAGTGTTAAGGCCATCGTGAATAGAGTTTCATTGCTACCTATGCGCTGATTAGTCTGAGGGTTGATCGTGTTAGTAGATTTTCGATAGTGGTTCAGAGCCGCATCGATAATTTGCTGATGTTCCCTAACCTCCTCCTGAATTCTGATAGGGGTGATGCCCTCCGACGCCATAAGATCATCGAACCGAGTCATTATGGGATTCTCGATCCAATCCTTAACGACGAGAGGCTTTCTGTTTCTGTTATAGTGATAGAAGAAGCTCTTTCCACGCTTGGCCTGACATGGAAGATAGA
>NZ_JBFULT010000797.1:0-2594 GCF_054049755.1 Bradyrhizobium sp. P5_C11_2 | reverse complement strand
GAGCGACATGGAGATCGACCTGGCGGTCGCCGCCCATGCGCGGCGTGCCGAGATCGACCTTGTATTCGTTGACCGGCGAGTTCGACGAGCGCACCTGGTCGATCAGCGCCAGCAAGGGGCTTCCGAACGGCACCAGCTCCTTCAGCGACTGCCGCTTCAGGAACTGCGTCGAGATATCGAAGAAGGCTTCGGTCGCGATATTGGCGGCGACGATCTTGCCGTCCGGCCCGATCATGAGCACAGGGTTGGGAAGTGCATCCAGGATCGCATCGCTGTCGGACGGAATCGGCCGACGATGTTCAGCAACTGAGCTCATGCAGCAGCGCTCCATGCGAAGTCGTCGAAGGCATCTTGCAGTGACCGGTGGACGAGACCCGGATCCTCCGAGGTGAGGATCTTCTGGCGCCAGGATTTCAGCTTCTCCGCCGGCGCGCGGCTCGCATCGGCTGCGACATCGAGCGCCCAGCCGAGGTGCTTTCGCGCGTGCCGCAGGCCAATGCGCAGACCGTAGAGCGCGCAGACGCCTTCATAGAGGGTACGGACGTAGCCGAGCTGCGCCTCGAGCGACGGCACGGCTTCGGCCGCCCCGCCCTTCAGGCGGCGGCCGATCTGGCCGGGCAGCCAGGGCTGGCCTTGCGCGCCGCGGCCGATCATCACGGCATCGGCGCCGGATGCATCGAGTGCGGCGAGCGCCTTCTCATAGGACGTGATGTCGCCGTTGACGACGAGCGGCACGGAGATCGCCTCGCGCACCGCGCGGATCGCATCCCAGTCGGCCTCGCCCTTGTAGAACTGGCAGCGGGTGCGGCCGTGCACGGTGACGAGCTTGATGCCGGCAGCTTGCGCGCGCCGCGCCAGTTCCGGCGCATTGCGGCTGCGATCGTCCCAGCCGAGCCGCATCTTCAGCGTGACCGGCACTTTGACGGCTGCAATGGTCGCGTCGATCAGGCTCACGGCATGGTCGAGGTCGCGCATCAGCGCCGAGCCGGACTGGCCGCCGGTGACGTGACGGGCCGGACAGCCCATATTGATATCGATGATGTCGGCGCCTTCAGCTTCCGCGATCCGGGCCCCCTCCGCCATCCAATGCGCTTCGCAGCCGGCGAGCTGGACCACATGCGGACCGATGCCGGTCGCTTCGCAGCGCAACCGCGACATCGTATGGCCATTGACGAGATCGTCGCTGGCGGTCATTTCGGACACGACCAGACCGGCCCCGAGCTCGGCTGTGAGCCGGCGGACGGGCGAGTCAGTCACCCCCGACATCGGTGCCAGGAAGACCGGAGTAGCGATTTCAATGTCGCCTATTTTCAACGGCTTAGAGCCTGATCTTGCCGGGCCGGTCACAGTGGTCTCGTTGCCTTGGCAGGGCTTGATCGCGCTGCCATGATCTATCTTGCGCACAATTCTTGTGCAGTCAAGCGCCATGCCTACAGTTTAGACAGTTCTGCAGATCTTTCAAGTGCAGTGCAACAAATTGCTGTTTCCCACAATCCGGGGATACCCCCTTTTTTTGCGGGCCTGCCGTGCTAGAGGCATGCCGGCAATCACCCCACTCCCGACTCCTCACCAGCAACTGAGTATTTGAGTCCTATGGCGAAATCAGAGCGCACCGCAGTCGTCCTCGTCGCAGCCGGACGCGGGCTGCGCGCAGGCGCTGGCGGGCCGAAGCAATATCGCTCGATCGGCGGGCAGCCCGTGATCTATCGTGCCATGGAAGCCTTCAGCCGCCACGCGGACGTATCAGCGGTGCAGCCGGTGGTGAACCCCGACGACAGTGCCATGTTCACGGCAGCGGTCGCAGGACTTAAGCACGAGCCGCCGACCAGTGGCGGTGCAACGCGGCAGGCGTCCGTCCTCGCCGGATTGGAAGCGCTGGCAAAACACAAGCCGGACATCGTCCTGATCCACGACGCCGCGCGGCCCTTCGTTTCGGAAGGCGTGATCTCCCGCGCGATCGAGGCGGCCAGCCGCACCGGCGCCGCGATCCCCGTCGTCCCCGTCACCGACACCATCAAGGTCACCGGCGCGAATGGCGATGTCGAGGACACGCCGGACCGCTCGCGCCTGCGAATCGCGCAGACGCCGCAATCCTTTCGTTTCGACGTCATCCTCGAGGCGCATCGTCGCGCGGCGAAGGACGGGCGCAGCGATTTCACCGATGATGCGGCGATTGCCGAATGGGCGGGATTGACGGTTGCGACCTTTGAAGGCGATGTTGCCAACATGAAACTCACCACTCCCGAAGACTTCGTGCGCGAGGAAGCGCGCCTGGCCAGCCTGCTCGGCGACATCAGGACCGGCACGGGCTATGACGTCCACGCCTTCGGCGATGGCGACCACGTCATGGTCTGCGGCGTGCGCGTGCCGCACAGCAAGGGGTTTCTGGCCCATTCCGACGGCGACGTCGGCCTGCATGCGCTGGTCGACGCGATCCTCGGCGCGCTTGCCGACGGCGACATCGGCTCGCACTTCCCGCCGAGCGATGCCAAGTGGAAGGGCGCCTCCTCCGACCAGTTCCTGAAATACGCCATCGAACGCGTCGCGCAGCGCGGCGGCCGCGTCGCCAATCTCGAGGTGACGCTGATCTGCGA
>NZ_JBFULT010000796.1:0-2598 GCF_054049755.1 Bradyrhizobium sp. P5_C11_2 | reverse complement strand
ATAGGGCACCACGACGGTCACCACGCGGCTCGGATAGGTGTCGGCCGCAGCCGGCGCCGCGGCAAGCCCGAACAGGGCCGTGCCCAGCAGGGCAAGGACATGAAGTCGTTTCATCGAGGATCCTCTCAAACGCTGCGTTGGAAGATGCCCCGGGTAGCTTCCCCCGTCGACTATGTTTTGGCCGGCGACGAACCCGGCATGGTCTGAACACAAAATGAGTTACGGCGACAGTACACCAAATTCATTCGCCATCGCCAACCTGCTAACCCTGCGGCTTCGGTTCATGCTTGGCGGACAGCGTCGATTGAGTGCATTGTCACCGTAATCGCGACGCTGTTGAAGAGTCCAACCCGCCCTATGGCTGGGTCTCGACTTCCGGGCTCTCCAACAGACACGGGTGACGACAGGCACCTACGTTGGGGCCGTGAACCAGCGACCCATTAAAGATTCATAAAACGCCAAGCGAGGCCAAATAGGGCTGAAATGAAAAGCAGCGCCGCTATCAGCGACGAGAAAAAGAAAACGGCATTCGCTTTCGTCAATTCAATTTTTCTCTCACCAACTTCTATTATGTCCAACATTTCCGCSGTATCTGCAATGTTCTCAGCAACCCATGAAACGGTAGTCATCACCATCCCAATCGCAAATATCGCCAGAAAATAGCCTACACCTTTGTATTGAGGCACAGCGTTGTAGTCTTTCAAGAGCGACAGACATCCAACCACTCCGGCACCATGGGCTGTAAACAGATAGGCCAGCAGTTTTCTATTCGCGTCTGAGAAATACTTTTGCACGTCCACGTTYAGCCGCCGCTTTTCTTGATCCATATCGTCCCCCTTGTTTCACAATTTGTACGTGAAACATTGACGAGATGCCACAGGCGGCGCACGATTCTGCATCGGTAACGGTTGCCGTAAGAAGCGCAAATGAAGGATTGCGGTGACAGTCCAGCACCGTCACCGCAATCGAAATTGTGACTCGGGACACTAGCGGCTATTCCTCGTCTTCTTCATCGTCACTGATGACCCGCACCCCATAACGGTAAGGGTAAGTCGCGTATTCCCGAGTCTTGAGGCCAGAGAAACCCTGTGCGACGGCGAACACGGTGCCTTGGATGCGCATCTTGCCTGACTTAGTGCGGGAAATCTTCGATATCCTGATGATGCTCGTCACCTCGACCCTGCCGGATAACCATCGGCCGTGGGCGGAGGAAGATGTCGCCTCCCATCGATCGAACGTGAACTCTACGATGACCTGGTTTGCCTTGCGCACCCCGTCCGTGGTTTGCCCGGGTCGCCGATGGCTCAGCGTCTTTGGAGAGAACGTGTGCGAGCCCTGCACCAGGATGAAATCCCCAGCACTCAAGAGAGCCGACAGCGCACCACGTTCAAGATCATCGGAGATGTTAGCGACTGTCAGCTTTTCCAACGAAGCATGTAGCACGGATCGGACGTACCAGTAGAGCGCTTGGCCGTCACCACCCTCATACATCCATCCGGAATTTTTCGGGCGGGGCATAAGACGGCCCACCTCGTTACACATGCCCAGCTGCAGCGCGGTATCGTAGCCGTCTAGGTTCTTGAACCTGATACGTTGCTCTGCGGCCAATTCGAAGAGCCGCAGGTGATTGAAGTACTGCCACGCCGAGGCGTGCTCGCGGGATTGGTCGAGGATGGTTTGGATGTCCATCTCGGCCACGTCGGCTTCCCACTTCTTCTTGATGCCCCGGAGCGTCCTCGCATCGAGATTCTTGGTCAGCTCGCTCGTTGTATGGACCTTGTCGTGGTGCAGGGTGCACAAGACAGCAAGGTTCGGCACTTCGTGGTCGCGTGACTTCGCCCACTTCCGGATATGATGGACAATGACGCCGCGTCTGTGATTGCGGCAAATACAGCAGGTAAACCTGTTGGCGAACAAGACCTCGATGACCTTGTCGGAGGGTATAGCGGGACGGCCCTCGCCGAGGAGGTTGTCGATTGCCAACTTGTCCAGACCAACCTTCCGGAGCTCCGCTCGCTTCATTCGCTGGAGCCTGCCGAGCGTGTATCCCTCGGCCCTGAGCTTAACCGYCTTGGTGTTACTGATCCCGCGCGCCATCAGAGCGAGGTCTGACCGGTTGAGGCTGCTATCAGGTCCTCGCTGCATGCCCGGCTGTTGTCGGTCAATTCGGCTCACCATCTATTTCCTTATCAAAACGCATCCGGCTTCAATTTCAGCAACTTCCTCTCGTCCCGAATCCAACGGGGCATCGAGCCCCTGCCCGTCCAGACCAACTTCTTGCGGTTGCGGTACTTGGCAGTCGCCTTGGCCCGTGTCTTCTTGATCCCTCCGGCCATTCTCTCCAGCTCACCAAACCGGCGCATCTCTCGCGCAATCATCTCGTTGTGAGAGTTGTGATTACGGTGATGGCGCACTAAATTCGTTCGCAATCGTCCGCATGCTCGTGGCTTCGATCACACTTCACAGGCGAAGTTTATTGAGTGCGCTGTCGGGATCACGGCATTGTCTCGTGTTTCCGCCAGCCCCACACGATAAGGTTATGGCTCATGGTCTCACAGGCATGGCGGAAGCGTGCCTTTGGCTCGTCGGGATAGGGTT
>NZ_JBFULT010000795.1:0-2617 GCF_054049755.1 Bradyrhizobium sp. P5_C11_2 | reverse complement strand
GGGGGACTCTCCGCAAGTTCAACTCTCACTGTTCCTGCAGAAGCAGCCCCTCACCCCAACCCTCTCCCCGCAAGAACGGGGCGAGGGAGCGCACCACCGTCGCGGGCGCAGTTCATCCCATCTTCCGCAGCAGCAGGCTGCTCCACCCCTCGATCCGCAGGTGCCGCAGCGGCACCAGGCCGCGCGCGCGGTAGGCGGCGATCACGGCGGGCGCCTGGTGCGTCAACAGGCCGGAGAGGATGACGCGCCCGCCCGGCGCGAGGTGCCGCGTCATTGGCCCCGCCAGTTGCCGTAACGGATTGGCAAGGATGTTGGCCAGCACCAGGTCGAACGGGCCGCATGTGGCAAAATCCGGCGCGGCGAAGCCGGTGGCGCGGATCACCCGCACATGGTTGCCGGTTTCGTTCAGCGCTGCGTTCTCGGCCGCCACGCGCACCGAGGGCGGGTCGATGTCGGAGGCGAGCACCGCCTGATGCAGCGCCTTCGCCGCGGCAATCGCCAGCACGCCGGTCCCGGTGCCGAGGTCGAGCACGCGCCGCGGCCGCGCGCTTTTCAGGACATGGTCAAGCAGCAGTAAACAGCCACGCGTCGTGCCGTGATGGCCGGTGCCGAAGGCGAGCGCCGCCTCGATCTCGATCTTGAGCTTGTTCGGCGCCACGCGATCGCGGTCGTGGCTGCCGTGCACGACGAAGCGGCCGGCCGGCACCGGGACGAGATCTTGCAGGCTCGCCTTGACCCAGTCCTTGGCCTCGATCGTGTCGAAGGCAAGGGTTGCGGCGATCTCATTTCCTGCTGTGGTTACAACGAGTTCGCGCAGCCATGCCTGATCCGGCGCGTCGGCGAAATGCAGCGTGACGTCCCATTCGCCATCCGGCCGCTCGAATGCGGCCACCGCCGCATCGCCATCGAAAAAGACCTCGGTGAGCACGTCGACGACGCGCCTGGCGGCGGCCTCATTGCCGATCGAAAAGCTGGCGCGATGGGTGGGTGAAGGCTGCATCTCAGGGTTCCGGTGAATTCAATTTTGGGAACTTTTGTTCCCAATTTTCCGTATAACTTGCGGTTCCCGGATTAACCTGACCGTAGGTTGCGCACCGTACTTTTCCGGATGTTGGAGCCTGCCAACACAGCTTGAAATGGAAACGGAGGCGAGTCTTGAAACGCATGGTTTTGAAGTTCTGGTCCGATGAATCCGGTGCAACTGCGATCGAATACGGCCTGATCGCAGCGGGTATCGCGCTGGCGATCATTACCGTGGTGAACAGCCTGGGCACCACCCTGAACGACAAGTTCGGTTCGATTAGCAGTTCCTTGAAGTAATTTCTGCCTCCCATTTCCCAGCGGGGGCTGTTTCTTCATAGGTTGTTTTCGACCACGCCCGTTGGGGGAATTGCCCCCTGGCGGGCGAAGTCGTTTTTGGATGGGGGCGGTTCGCGAGGCGTCCACAGGCTGTCCACCCGCTGGTGCGATGCTGTCCACCGCCTTATCCCGCGGTTTTCCACCGCATGTCCTGTGCAGCGCCCGACCGGCGTCGTGCAGACGTCCACCGCCCGGACACAGGCCTCTCGACAGCCTTTCCACAGCTCGTCCACAAGCTTATCCACGGCTTACAAACAGCGACCGGTGATCCCTTAAAATCGCCCGTGCCGCGTTGTGGCCGGGGGCGCCGGTGACGCCGCCGCCGGGATGGGCGCCGGAGCCGCAATGGTAGAGGCCCCTCACGGGCCCGCGATAGTCGGCATGGCCCAGCATCGGCCGCGCCGAGAACAGCTGGTTCAGCGTCAGTGCGCCGTGAAAGATGTCGCCGCCGAGCAGGCCGAACTGCCGTTCGAGATCGAGCGGCGACAGAATCTGGCGGCCGAGCACGCTCGCCGCAAAGCCCGGCGCGTAGCTGTCCACCGTCGCGATCATGAGATCGGCGACCTCGTCGCGATGGTCGTCCCAGGATTTGCCGTCGGGCAGCTCGGGCGCGACGTGCTGGCAGAACAGGCTCGCGACGTGCTTGCCTTCCGGCGCGAGCGTGTCGTCGAGCGTCGAGGGGATCAGCAACTCGACGACAGGCGAGCGGCTCCAGCCTTGCGCGCGCGCATCGAGATAGGCGCGGTCCATGTAGCCGAGGCTCGGCGCCAAAATGATGCCGGAGGAGAGATGATCGCCATTGCCCGGCAGCGCCATGAAGGAGGGCAGGCGGTCCAGCGCCACGTTCATGCGGAAGGTGCCGGAGCCGTTCTTCCAATGGCGGATGCGGGCGAGGAAATCCGCGGGCAGGGCGTCCGCCGCGATCAGCCGCGTATAGAGCAGCTTCGGATTGACGTTGGCCGCGACATATTTTGCGCGAATGGTGGTGCCGTTCTCCAGCACCACGCCGACGGCGCGGTCGCGCTCGACGAGGACCTCGCGCACGCCTGCATCCGTGTCGATCATCACGCCACGGTCGCGAGCGGCGCGCGCCATCGCCTGCGTGATCGCGCCCATGCCGCCGATGGCGTGGCCCCAGACGCCCTTCTTGCCGTTCACCTCGCCGAAGGCGTGATGCAGCATCACATAGGCCGAGCCCGCGGCGTAGGGGCTGGCGTAGTTACCGACGATGGCGTCGAAGCCGAACAGCGCCTTGACC
>NZ_JBFULT010000794.1:0-2635 GCF_054049755.1 Bradyrhizobium sp. P5_C11_2 | reverse complement strand
GCCGACCGCCGCGACTTCCTCGCGGCGATATCCGGTGGCAACGCCGCATCCGATGCGATGTTCCGACCATTTGGCGCAGGCCCGGACGGCACCCCCGCGCCCAACGGTTAACGCCGTTGCAAGATTCCGCCCGGCCGCTTGCTATGATTCGTTGTTCCCCGATGTTATMGTTACCCGTTGTCCCCGTTGCGTTTGGAGTAGCCCATGGCCCCCCGCGCCAATTGGAAGGGTTTTCTGCGTCTGTCGCTCGTGACCTGCCCGGTCGCGCTCTATCCGGCCACGTCGGATACCGAGAAGGTCTCGTTCAACCAGATCAACCGCAAGACGGGCCACCGGATCAAGTACCTCAAGGTCGACGCCGAGACCGGCGACGAGGTGACCTCCGAGGACATCGTCAAGGGCTACAAGGTCGACACCGACACCTATATCGAGGTCACCAAGGACGAGCTCGACGACATCGCGCTCGACTCGACCCACACCATCGATATCGACGAGTTCGTGCCGAAGACCGACATCGACAACCGCTACCTGATCCGCCCCTACTACCTCGTGCCGGACGGCAAGGTCGGCCACGACGCCTATGCCGTGATCCGCGAGACCATCCGCAGCATGGACAAGGTGGCGATCGGCCGCGTGGTGCTGACCAACCGCGAGCACATCATCGCGCTGGAGCCGCTCGAGAGCGGCCTGATGGGCACGCTGCTGCGCTACCCCTACGAGGTGCGCAGCGAAAAGGAATATTTCGACGACATCCAGGACGTGAAGCTGACGAAGGACATGCTCGACCTCGCCAAGCACATCGTCGAGAAGAAGTCCGGTGCGTTCGACCCCGAGCTGTTCGAGGATCACTACGAGACAGCGCTGATCGACCTCATCAACAAGAAGCGTTCCGGCACGCCGATCTCGGCCAAGGCCACGCCGAGGACCGGCGGCAACGTCATCAACCTGATGGACGCGCTGAAGAAGAGCATCGCGAACGAGAAGGACGCAGCGCCCGCGGCGAAGGTCGCCAAAGAGACCGTCAAGGGCAAGAAGCCGAAGAAGCGCGTCGAAGGCCAGCGCGAGATGCTGTTGCCGATCGCCGGCAAGGGCGGCAAGCAAGCCGCGACTGCCAAGGAAGCGCCCAGGGAAACTCCGAAGAAGGCCGACAAGCCGGTGCGCGCGCCGGCGCGGGCCAAGAAGGCCGGATAGCGGCAACGGCCCGGAGGCGAAGCGCGTCGTGAGATCGTCGATGGAGCGRCCGGCCTGACATGCCCTGGTCGGCGCCGTTCGACGATCCCATTCCCTTGCGCAACGGGCGCAAGCTGCTCACGCTTCAGCAGGCGGCCGACCACATCATGCAATTGCCGGAGGACGCGCAGCACGAGGCGCATTGGCAGACCGCCATCGAGACCTTGATCCAGGCGGCCGAGACCGGCGGAGGCTGGCTGCTGTTTGCCCGCATCGCGATGTTGCGGGCGCTGAACGCGGACGGACGGCGCGTATGAGAGCCAAGCTTGCTCTCGACATTGGTATCGTTGCCGACCCGTTGACGAACAGCCTCAACAATCGGTTAAGCGGCACCGTCGTTTCCGGCACGCCCTTCCATCGTGCTGCGCCAACGTATTCCTACGGGAGACAAAATTAACCGTCGATTGCCTTCGCGCGCAGCATGGTCCCGCCATCGATTGAGCCAAGGTTCGCGTGCCCGTGCAGCAGGAAGTCAGAAAGAACTACATCGGTATCGTGAACGATACGACCGATGACGAGCGGGTCGCCGACGCTGCGGCGCGGACACGGCCGCGCATGATGGGATATCTGGTCGGACGCCTCGCAGACGTGCTGAAACTGCAGCGCAAGGGCGCGCCGGGACGCAGCATCGCGCCCTGAGACACGGCAGCGCCCTGGGATGCCTTCACCCCTCGCCATCCCGGACGATGGTTGAGGGTTTTGCCGATTTAGGTCCATTTGGATTGACTATAGAAACGCTGGTTTAACGGGTGCCACGCTATGAGACAGCAGGCGAGGCTCGCCAAACCTGCACCTTTGACGCGCGCAAAAGCCTGATCAATCAATTTACCGCTCTGAAACGACGCGGGCATACATTGTACCGAATGAAGAGGAGTTGGCGATGAGTTTGCTCAGGTCTTTCCTTGCCGATGAAAATGGCGCCACCGCCATCGAGTACGGATTGATCGCCGCCGGTATCGCGCTCGCGATCGTTACGATCGTGAACAACACGGGCAGCGCGCTCCTCAACAACAAGTTCAACTCGATCAGCTCGTCGCTGAAGTAACGACGAGACCTGGCGCGCTCAAGATCTGGCGCCCAAGATCTGGCGCCGAGGGCCGAACGGCCGTGCCGCGAGGCCAGAACCCGGCGCACTTTCAATTCCCACCTCCCCAGCGGGCACGATTCCGCATTCCCGCGGTTTGTTTCGCCCGGGCTTTGCTGTCTTCTCCCACCCTCTTCGAAGAGAGGGCGCAGGGAAGGCCGGGCGCCGGCTGGCACCCGCAATCCCGTGTGCGGGTTTAATGCGCACGGGCGGACCACAGGTGACGCCGGAGACATCCCGGCCTTCCCTGCGCGGTTGGTTTTAACGGTGTCCTTCGTGCTCTCCCCGGGGAGCGATGCACTATTGCCCCCGTCGCCATGC
>NZ_JBFULT010000793.1:0-2635 GCF_054049755.1 Bradyrhizobium sp. P5_C11_2 | reverse complement strand
CGTTCGAGGTCAACAACGCGTATTCGTTCGTTCTGAACGTGTTCCTGCTGCATTCGCTCGGATTCCTCGACTATTTGAACTGGAATGCGCCGAGCTGGAGCATCAGCGTCGAGTTCTATACCTACCTGGTGTTCGGATTGGTCGTACTCGGCGCGCAACGGCTTGGCTCGCTTCGATGGCTCTATGTTTCGGCGGCTGTGCTTTCCGTTGCGAGCTGGCTGGCGCTCGCGGTGTGGATCGGCAGGGAGGAAATCGGCGCGCAGTACGATTTCGGCATTCTGCGCTGCTTCACGAGCTTCTTTCTCGGCGTGCTCACGGTGAAGGCGGTATCCTACGTGCCGCGCACGATCAGCCCGGCGGTCAAAGGCGCTATCCAGTTCGCCGCGTTGCTCGTTGCCCTGGTGAACGTCTGCTTCATCGAGGCCTGGCCCTGGATCAGCTACCTCACGCCCCTGACATTTGCGGTCTTCCTGGGATCCTTGCTCGCGTTTCCGGATGCGGCAGTCGTGCCTCGCGTGCTGGTGATGAAGCCCCTGGTCTGGGTCGGCAAGCGCTCCTATTCGATCTACATGGTGCATGCGTTCGTCATCCTGCTCGCCGAGTACGGCCTCAGGGCATTTGGACATCGGCCGATCGCCTGGCTCGAATCGATTTATCCCGGTCTGCCGGCGACGCTGAACCTGTTCGTTTTGATCGCGGTGGTGCTGGTGGCGTCGGACTTCACCTATCGTCGGGTCGAACTTTCGGGCGGCAAGCTCGTCCGGCGCTGGTTCGAGGGCAACCGGTTCTTTGCCGCCGCGCCCGCGACGCGTTCCACGTGAGGCCGAAGTCGGGGCGACCTCGGGCAGATCATAGCTGGTGCCGGCGAACCTGGACTCGAAGAGGGAAAGAAAATTGTCTCAATCTCGGGTGACATTGCGCTCGCTCCAGTGCGGACGCGGCCTGGCTGCCCTCATGGTCGTCATCTATCACACGTCGGTGATCTTTCGCGTGCCGACCTATTGGGGGGCCACGCCCTTTGGGGACGTGCCGAAGTTTCTGGATTCGGGCGTCGATTTTTTCTTTGTCCTGAGTGGCTTCATCATTCTGGACGCGCATTTGCGCGACATCGGTTCGCCCGCGCGCGTTGCGAACTACGTCTGGCGGCGAGCGGTCCGCATCTATCCGCTCTATTGGGTGGTCTTCTGCGCCGTTCTGGTTCCGCTGTTGCTGACGAAGGCGGATGTTGATCTGCGCCGCATTGCGCTCGAGTTCTTCCTGCTGCCGGCATCGGGCTTGGTTCCAGATCAGAAGATCGTCGTCGTGTCGTGGACGCTTTGTTTTGAGGTCGCGTTCTACGCGATATTCGCGGCCGCGATCTTCAACAGGGCCTTGGGCATCCTGCTCGGCACGCTCTGGCTGCTGGCTGCGGTCTACTCCGTCGGCGAGACTGTTCCCGCGAAGTGGACCATTCTTTGTTCTCCATATCCGGTTCTGTTCCTGACCGGGATGATCGTCCGACAAGTGTGGAGTTCCGGGAAGTTCAACGTGCCGCTGGCTCCGACGTTTGGGCTCGGTATTGTCATCTTCGCGGCGGCGGCCATCACGCGGGTCAATGCGCTCGGAATTCCGGCCGGGCTCGTGCAGTGGTCGTACGGCGTGGGTGCGGGTTTGATCATACTGGCTGCGGTTGAGGCCGAGCGCCGTGGGTCGCTCGAATTTCCGCAATGGCTGACGAGAATTGGAGACGCGTCGTACAGCCTCTATCTCGTCCATTTCACCGTGCTCTCGGTGCTGGCCAAACTCATTGTTGCGACCAGCGTGTCCAAGGCGGTGCCGCTGCAGGTGCTCTTTGTTGGGATGGCGGTGGTAACCGTCGCCGTCGGGATGGCCGTTCATCTCGCTGTCGAGAAGCCGCTGCTGAAGCTCCTCGGACGCCGTCGTGCGCCCCTGCACCAATCTGCCGGGCCGTTCGCGGACGAGATCCGGGGGAGGGACCCCAGCCCGCAGGATCTGGCTCGCGAGGCCTATTCCACGGATCGATGAACGGGATTTTTGCTCATGCCGTCCAGGAGCTTCCGCGAGCCTTTAACGTTGAAATTGCTGAGTTTTACGGGTATGTTGCGTTGCAATAGACGAGGCGCTAGAGCATCGACCGCGTATTGGACGCCGAGGCGTCCCGTTCAAGATTGGCCGCTTTCAAGGGCGGCCGTTTCTTCGCAGATTTCTGGATGAATGGCAGGCAGCGTGGCATCGAGCGAACGAGATACTCCTATATCGATCGGGTTCTCACTCGAGGCGGTCGCGTTTTGCCTGTACGTCGTGCGGGACGCGTTTGCCGGCGCGATGAAATTCTACTTTGCGAAGCTTCACCTCGAGATTCTGTGGTTCTCGCCCGACTTCGTCGCGATTGTCTGCATTGCGCTGTTCATCAAGCGATGCATCATCGACAACGGGAGCATGATGGCGTTCCTCGTGTTCGGGCAGATCTGCGTCTCGCTCTTCATCGGCTTTTGGTTTCTCGGCAGCGCGACGGCGCTGTTGTCTTCGATCAAGATGATCTTTCCTCTGTTCGTGGGCTTTTGTTTCGCCGACCGGAATTTGGGCGAGTATCGTAATTCACTCAAGATCGTCACGGCCACGCTCTATCTGAGCC
>NZ_JBFULT010000792.1:0-2639 GCF_054049755.1 Bradyrhizobium sp. P5_C11_2 | reverse complement strand
CGACTACCCGCCGCGTCGCATGAAGGAAACGGTTAGCGGGCGCTGCGACGCCATCAATTGGATGACGCTCCTGTTTGCGCAATTCATCGACTAGACGTTCGAGGTAGGGCGGCAGAGGCGAGACTTCGCGAGATAAGTTCTGTTGCAATCTGTCACCCACCTCGTCACAGATCGAGCGGGCAGTCTTATGATCGATGTGGTCCGATATTCGATTGGTCGGTTCCATATCGCGACCTTTCGATTAGGCCCCACGATTAACTTAAGTTTCAGGGATGCGAAAATGTTTCGCGCACCTTCGAAGAATGCCGATGGTTCCACTTAATGGAACGAAGACACTGTGACCGATTGCCATCGTCAGCGCTGATACCAGCAACCCGCCGAGTTAGTGAAACTCTTGGGGCGCGACTTTCAACACTCAGAATGTCCGTTCCGGGGTCAAAGGCGGACTTTGACTAATGGTGCTGGCACGTCTGCGCCCCCCAGCACCGGACATCATTCGGATATGAGATGTTATGGAAGAAGTGGGCCCGTGGCCGACTTCGAAGCGGCCCCATTGGCACGGGGCGGCTCGGTTTTCGGACAATCACATCCTGACAGCATTCGCGAAGAGCCTGTCACCCCACTCGTACAACGGCCGCATGAAGTCAGATTGGGTGTGGATTGCTCGACCTTTGCGCTCACGCCATTTTCGTCCGTAGGTATCGAACGGAAAGTGTCGCATGTAGTAGTCGCAAGTCTCTTCCCAATGGTCGACCGACAACGATTTGCCGTAGTGTTGGCAATAGAGGCCAGTCGCCACGCGTTCAACGCCACCCGGCTCGCGCGCATGGTGTTTTGCGAAGATGACCTCCGACCGGTTTCGCCACAACATCAGAATGTCTCGCCGCTCCGGACCGAAGAAACGACGAAAGTCCAACAGTTCTCGATCGGCCTGATAGGGTGCATGATCCCCAGGCGTCATATAGGCGTCGAACAGTTGAACCCGCACGCCGTCGCATTCGCTAGAATGCGTTCCTTCTATGAATCTGCGTAAATCTCCGGTAACGCGCACATCCGCATCGAAGCAAAACATCCAGTCGAACTGCAAATGTTCGCGCGCCGTCTGCAACAAGAGGCCGCGATGCCGACCCTCAGCAATTCGGCGTGCCTCGATGTCCGCTTCCCACGACCGATTTGTCACAATCAGAGCGACTTATGGGTGTTCGCATAGAATCTCCAGCGTGCGATCCGCGCTCGCGTCATCATAAGCGACTATCGCATCGACCTGTTTGCCGACGTAGTCCAGTGTGTCTCTGAGAATAAGCGCTTCGTTACGAACGCGGGTGATGCCGATTAGAAGGTGCTTGTGACCCAATAAGCCTGTGTTGCAAGCAATGATTCGTTCGCCCTCGCGAAGTAGCCAACCAATGGTGCTCGGCATGATCACCGCCTCCCGACTATAAAAATTTGACACCAATGATGGCGGACGGGCGCGTATCGGCAAGATTAAGAATTTCTCGTTGTCGCTGCATCGAGCCGGCGACCCGCCTCTCTTGACCATCCCTCCCTTACGCGATTCCGTGGCATCCTCTCAAAGAGGTTGTTAGATCAGCGAATGCAAGGCCGTGACCGCGGCCTCGCGGGTCTCCACAGGAACGAACAAATTTATCGAATGTGGTGATAGAACGTATTTTTCAACGACAATCCCGCGGGATTGCAGAATTTGTATCGCCTGAAATGGCAAGTCTGAAGAAACGCCGCCGAAGCAAGTAAGGCTCACCGAACTTAAAGTCTCACGCTCTTTGCGCAAGTCTTTACTCCTTTCCAGCGTGCGCAGCAGAGTGTCGAGCGATTCCGACTCGCAAGTCATCATGATGCGCGTTTTTCCGGCGGTGAAAGCCGAGGCGAGGACTTGCGGCCAAGATAGGCCGTTTTGCTTGAGATGCTGCGCAAATTTCTCAAAACCGTGACTGAGATTCGTCGAAGCGATCTCCACATGCTCAATACGAGCCATCGAGTTGACGGCCAGAATTTTTCCGCTTTCCATTCCGATAACCTCTTTCATCACTCGTGTGCTGTGTTCGGACTTTCCCCATTTTCGTAAAAACAAAGGGACATTTTGGCTTTGTGCCAGCTCCACGCTGCGAAAATGCAAAACCTTGGCGCCCCAAAAACACATTTCGGATAACGATGCAAAATCCAGCCGGCGCAATGGTTTTGCGTTCGCCACGATGCGCGGATCGGCCGAGCAAATTCCGTCGACCTCTTTGATAATTTCACAGCGCTCGGCCTTTAGCGCCGCAGCCATGGCGACTGCAGTGGTGTCGCTGCCGCCCCTGCCTAGCGTGGTGATTTCTTTGGTTCGCGGGTTCACACCTTGAAAGCCCGCTAAAACCACGATGCGTCCGCGACCGAGTTCTTCGAGCACGCGCGCAGGCCGCACATCTAAAATGCGCGCGGAAGAATGAGATTCGTCTGTCATTACACCGGCCTGACTGCCGGTAAAGCTAATGGCTGGCGCACCGAGATCAGACAGGGCCATGCTCATCAACGACATGCTGATGCGCTCACCGGTTGTTAACAACATATCCAGTTCGCGGCGGTTGGGATGCGGGCTTACTTGATAAGCCGCCTTAATTAGTTCGTCGGTCGTCTTACCC
>NZ_JBFULT010000791.1:0-2647 GCF_054049755.1 Bradyrhizobium sp. P5_C11_2 | reverse complement strand
GTCTCCTTGCTGGTGATGAACTCCAGCAGCACCGGCACGCCTTCCTTCGTCTTCTGGATGCCGCGCCTGATCGCCGGGATGATGTCCTCCGGCTTCAACACCCGCTCGCCATAGCCGCCGAAGGCGCGCGCCATCGCGGCATAGTCGCCGGAAATGTCGGTCGAGCGATATTTCTCGGTCGAGACCGGCATCACCTTCAACTCGATCGCCATCGAGAAATTGTTGAGCAGGATCGACATGATCGGGATGCGCTCGCGCACCGCGGTCTCGAAATCCATTCCGGTGAAACCGATCGCCGCATCGCCCCAGACATTGATGCAGAGCTTGTCGGGCTTTGCCAGCTTGGCGCCCATCGCGAGGCCAAGGCCGTAGCCGAGCTGCGTCGTCTTGCCCCAGCCAAGATAGGAGAGGGGTTCGACCGCCTTCCAGAACGGCGAGAGCTGGTCGCGCGGGCTGCCGGCATCATGGGTGATGATGGTGTTGTTGATGTCGACGGTGCGCTGGAGGTCCCACAGCACCCGATAAGGGCTCAGCGGCGCGTCGTTGCTGGACAGCTTCGGCATCCACTTTGCAAGCCACTCCTTGTGCGAGGCAGCGATCTCGGCCGCGACCGCCGAGGCATCGMGATCCTTCGTGACGGTCTTGCCGATCTCCTCCAGCAGCGCATCGAGCACGAGCCCGGCATCGCCGACCAGGCCGATCTTGGCTTCCACATCCTTGTTGAGATGGTTCGGATCGAGCGTGGAATGGATGATGGTCTTGCCCTTCGGCATCGCGATGCCGAAACTGGTCTCGGTGAAGGAGCAGCCGATGCCGAAGATGACGTCGGCCTCGCTGAGGAACTTCGGAACCGCGCGCGGCACCGCGAGGCCGCCGGAGCCGAGCGAGAGCGGATGGGTTTCCGGGAACGAGGACTTGCCGCCCAGGCTGGTGGTGACGGGAATGGCGAGCCGCTCGGCAAGCCGTTTCAGCTGCGGCCAGGCCTGCGCGTAATGCACGCCCTGGCCGGCATAGATCACCGGGCGCTTGGCGGCGACGAGGAGGGCGGCTGCTTCCTTGACATGCACGGGATCGGCGCCGTAGCGGGTGCGCAGCACCGGCGTGTAGTTCAGCGGCTCCGGCACCTCCTCGTTCCACATGTCGGCGGGAATCTCGACGATCACCGGCCCGCCGCGGCCGTTCCTCAACCTGGTGAAGGCGCGGCGAAAGATGTTGGCGACTTCCGCCGCCAGGATGATCGGCTCGGACGATTTGGCGAACGCCCTCATCACCTCGCTGGAGTTGAAATTCGGCTCGATGTGCGCCAGCCGGCGCGGATAGCCCATCGGCAGCACCAGCACGGGCACGGACTCGCCAAAGCACTGCGCGACACCGCCCATCGCGTTCTCCGCACCGGGCCCATGCTGCATGCAGAACGCGCCGATCGAGCGCCCCGACGTCACGCGCGAGATCGCGTCCGCCATGTGGATGCCGACGCGCTCCTGGCGCACCATCACAGGGCGGATCTCGGCGCTCGCCGCGTGCTCGATCAGATGGTTGACGGGATAGCCGCAGAGGATCTCGATCCCCTCGCGCCTCATGATTTCCGCGATCGCAGTGCCGAGCTTCATGGCGTCTCTCTCCCTGGGCAGGCCGGTTGGTCCCGGCTGATTGGGGGAGAGAGGATCAGGAATTTGGAGAGGCGTAAAGCGCGGGCGCACGAAGGCGTGGTAGGTCAGCCATGCAGCGCGAGCGTGCGGCCGGACAGGGGGCTGCGCGGCCTATCCCACCAAAGCCAGTGCGAGCAGGCCGGACCCTAACAGCGCGACGCCGGCCACGGTTACGGCCAGAAAAGCGAGCGATGTGAATTCTTCACGCATGGACGTCTAACCTGACTTTACCACGCTCCGATCATCACCAGAGTGGCGATGCTCAGGAACGAGCAACAGAGGATGATTGCCGGAGCGACGAAAACCTGATGCGACTGCATTGTTGCATCTCCCAATCCGAACAGTCGCAACAATAGCTCGGCAATGTTTTGCGGTGACTTCGTGGCGGCTTGAAAGTGGCTTCAATCCGAAGGCCGATTGTTTCGTTCCGCGCGGTCGACGAAGTCTCTTCACGGGTTCGCGAGCGGAAAACCCGACATCTCACGCCAGGCATTCGGCAATGATGAGCGCCCGGTTCGGCTCGGGCAGCCCGAACCGCAGCGAACGCGGTCAATTTGCAGGAGTTCAAAACAAGGCGGCGTTGAGAGCCTGTCCGTAGATCATTGCGGCCACGAGGGAGACCAGCAGGCCCGCTCCCGAGAAGATCATGAGCACCTTCAGAGTTTCGACGTCAACGTTGGTTCCTGTCGCCCGGGATATTGCCTTTGCCAGTGCAGCCATCATCGCCAGCTCCGAAGCAGGCCGCGCGGCGGCGGGGCCAGACTTGGTCTAGGGTCCGGACTCAATTGATCCACCAAGTGATTGCAGCGGCCAGAAGGATTGCGGACAGGAAGATGTCTGCGCGCTTGTCGTATCGGGTTGCGATGCGGCGGAAGTCCTTGAGACGGCAGAACATCCGCTCGATAACGTTGCGACCTTTGTAAGCGGTTTTGTCGTAGCGATGCGGATGCTTGCGGGTCGGATTTGGCGGGATCACGGCCTTGATACGGCGTGCGGCC
>NZ_JBFULT010000790.1:0-2650 GCF_054049755.1 Bradyrhizobium sp. P5_C11_2 | reverse complement strand
CGGCCCGCCTGGTCGTGCTCGCCAACGGCCTGAATGTCGGCCTGCGCCACCAGCTCGGCATCGCGCGCAAGGTCATCAGCGCCTGCCATTCGATCTCGATCGGATTCGACGTGGTGCCCGCCGGACGAACATCGTTCGGCTTCCCGTCCCTGACCTATTTTTCGGAGCGGCCGAGCGACCGCATTCCCTATATCTGCATGTTTCCGATCGGCCCGCGGATGCGCGCCAATTTGTTCGTCTACCGCGATTTCGACGATCCCTGGTTGCGCGAGCTGCGCCGCGCGCCGGCCGAGACGCTGGATGCCGCGCTGCCGCGGCTGAAGCACATCACCGGCCGCTTCGACATCCCCGGCGAGATGAAGATCCGCCCGGTCGATCTCTATGTGAACGATGCCCGCGGCCAGCCCGGCCTCGTGCTGGTGGGCGACGCGTTTTCGACCTCCTGCCCCGTCGCCGGCACCGGCTGCGACAAGGTGTTCACCGACGTCGAGCGGCTCTGCAACGTCTACGTCCCGCGATGGCTCGCCTCCGACGGGATGGATAYGGGCAAGACCGCCGCCTTCTACGACGATCCGGTCAAGCGGGCCTGCGATGAATGGTCGGCGGCGAAGGCGTTCGACTTCCGCTCAGTCTCGATCGACACCAGCTCCTATTGGACGGCGCAGCGCTGGGCGCGCTTCATCGCCTGGTCGGCTCAGGGGCTGTTGCGGCCGCTTGGAGGAGCACTCGATCTGGAGCCGAACTTCCTCGGTCACTCCTTCTCGTCGTCCTCGTCCTCATCATCCTCGTTATCGTCTTCATCCTCGTCGTCATCGTCGGCGTGAGCCGCGGCGCCATGCGGCTGGTGGATCTGGTCGTTCCACAGCGAGCGATAGGTGCCGTTCTTCGCCAGCAGCTCGGCATGCGAGCCGCGCTCGATCGCCCTGCCCCCTGAAATCACGATGATCTCGTCCATCTCGACCACCGAGGTCAGGCGGTGGGTCGACCAGATCATGGTGCGGCCCTTGGCGACCTTCAGCAGCGTGCGGTTGATCGCGGCCTCCGTGGTCTGGTCCAGCGCCGACGTCGCCTCGTCGAGCAGCAGCACGGAAGGATTACGGATGATCGCGCGTGCAATCGCGATGCGCTGGCGCTGGCCGCCCGACAGGGTGTCACCGCGCTCGCCGACCGGCGTGTCGTATCGCTGCGGCAAGCTCATGATGTAGCGGTGGATCTCGGCCTTCTTGGCGGCCTCCTCCACCTCCTCGTCGGTCGCGCCCTCCTTGCCGAGGCGGATGTTCTCGCGGATCGACATGTTGAACAGCATGTTCTCCTGGAACACGACCGCCATGCTCCGGCGCAGCGAATCCAGCGTCACCTTGCGGACATCGACGCCGTCGATGGTGACGCGCCCCTCGTCGGGCACGTAGAGCCGCAGGATCAAATTGAGCAGCGTGCTCTTGCCGGAGCCTGAGGGGCCAACGATGGCGATGCGCTTGCCGACATCGAGCTTGAGGCTGAGATTGTCCAGCACCGGCGTCTGGCTGCCTTCGTACTGGAATGTCACGCGGTCGAAGGTGATGTCGTGGGTGATGCGCGGCAAGTCCGGCGCGCCGGGGCGATCGGCGCTGCGCGTCGGCTCGTCGAGCAGTTCCTGGATGTGACGGATCGCGGCGGCCGAGGAGATCGACACCGGGACGAAATGCATCACATGGGCGATATTGTAGGAGACCTCCCAGAACGCGCTCTCGAAGGTGACGAAGGTGCCGATGGTGATCTGGCCCTTGGTTGCCAGATAGGCGCCGATCGCCAGCACCACGAGGTGCAAGAGCAGCACCGAGATCGTGACTGTCCGCTCCACCATGGTCGACAGGAACGCGGCTGAGGCCATCCTGTTACGGGTCTCATCGTTACGGAAGGTGAAGAAGCCGAACATCCTGCGTTGCAGGCTGAACGCCTTGATCACGGCCTGCGCCGCCACGTTCTCCTGCACCATGCCGAGCAGCGCGGACTCGTTGAGCTTCTGCTCGTAGTTCGCCTGCACCGCCTTCGGCGTCAGCATGCGCGGCCCGATCAGCGTGATCGGGAACACCAGCAGCGCAACCACCGCGAGCTGCCAGTTCAAAAAGAACATCAGGATAATGCCGGCGATCAACTCCAGGAACGGCAGCGCCGCGCTGTTGGCGAAGGTCTTGACCGAACCCTCGAAGGCCGCGAGGTCGACCGAGAAACGCGACAGGATCTCGCCGCGCTTGGTGCGGCCGAAATAGGCCGCCGGCAGGTCCTGGACGTGCTCGAACAGACGTTTGCGGACGTCGGAGATGATGCAGGCCGCGAGCCGCGCGTCCCAGCGCTCGTACCAGACCGCGACGATCGAGGTGAAGATTCCGGCGACCGCGAGCACGCCGAGGATCTTGTAGAGGGCCTGGAAGTCCTCCTCGCCGAGCGCGTCGTCGATCAGGAACTTCAGGCTGAGCGGCATGATGACGTTGAACAACGTCTCGACAACGACGCCGAACGCCACGAATGACAGCATTCGCTTGTAGTTCGTCAGATAGGGTTTGACGAAGCCCAGGATGGTCGCGAGCGCGCCGGCGGCTTCGCGCGCGGTAAAGACGACGAGGTCCTCGTCCTCATCGTCGTCGTCGAGCTCCAGCTCGTCGTCCTCGCC
>NZ_JBFULT010000789.1:0-2650 GCF_054049755.1 Bradyrhizobium sp. P5_C11_2 | reverse complement strand
GCTATCCCGAGCGCGACTTCTACCGGGCGAACCTGTTCGTCAACACGCCCGACCTGCTGCCCTATCATCTCCAGAGCGGCGAAGCCTGGGCGTTCAAGTCGCGCGTTGCGCTGGCCGCGATGCTGTCGGGCAATTACGGCATCTACAGCGGGTTCGAGCTGCTCGAGCATGAGGCGATCCCCGGCCGCGAAGAATATCTCGATTCCGAGAAGTATCAGATCCGGCAGCGCGACTGGGCCAAGCCCGGCAACATCAAGTCCTACATCACCGGGCTCAATCGCATCCGCAACGAAAACGCGGCGCTCCAGCAGACCGCCAATCTGCGCTTCCTCGGCATCGAGGACGGCGAGACGATCGCATTCGCGAAAGAGGCGGCCGATCCCGCCAATACCGTCGTCGGCGCGATCGCGCTCTCGGGCCACGCGCGCGAGTTCTGGCTGCCGCTTGGCGACGTCACCCTCGACGTCGGCGGCGAGCGGCGCCACGTCACCGCACTCGAAAATCTCCTCACCGGCGAACAGTCCCGCATCGAATGGGGCGGAATCAGATTGCGTATCGATCCCGATCGCGATCCGGCGCTCTTGTTCCGCTGCCTGGCGTAAAGGCCTAACGCCATGAATGTTCTGTCTTCCGTCGACACCAAGAAGGCTGAGGCTGCCGAGATCGTGGATGAGCTCTGGTACAAGGACGCCATCATCTACCAGCTTCACGTCAAGGCCTTTGCCGACAGCAACAATGACGGCATCGGCGATTTCGCCGGCCTGACCGAGAAGCTGCCCTATCTCCAGGACCTCGGCGTCACCGCGCTGTGGCTGTTGCCGTTCTACCCCTCGCCCGGCCGCGATGACGGCTACGACATCGCCGACTACGGCGCGGTCAATCCCGATTTCGGGACGATGAAGGACTTCAAGCGCTTCATCCAGGAAGCGCAGAAGCGCGGCCTGCGCGTCATCACCGAGCTCGTCGTCAACCACACCTCCGACCAGCACAATTGGTTCAAGCGCGCGCGCCGCAGCCCGGCGGGCTCGAGCGCCCGCAACTGGTATGTCTGGAGCGATACCGACCAGAAATACCAGGGCACGCGCATCATCTTCACGGACACCGAGAAATCCAACTGGACCTGGGATCCCGAGGCCGGCGCGTTCTACTGGCACCGTTTCTTCTCGCACCAGCCGGACCTCAATTTCGACAATCCGCGCGTGGTCAGCGCCCTCATCCAGGTGATGAAGCGCTGGCTGGACGCCGGTGTCGACGGCTTCCGGCTGGACGCCATTCCCTACCTCTGCGAGCGCGAGGGCACCTCGAACGAGAACCTTCCCGAGACGCATGCGATCATCAAGCGTCTGCGCCAGGAGCTGGATTCCTACTCCAAGGGCAAGCTGCTGCTGGCCGAGGCCAATCAATGGCCGGAGGACGTGCAGGAATATTTCGGCCGTGGCGACGAGTGCCACATGGCCTATCACTTCCCGCTGATGCCGCGCATCTACATGGCGATCGCGCAGGAAGACCGCTTCCCGATCACCGACATCCTGCGCCAGACGCCGGACATTCCCGCAAGCTGCCAATGGGCGCTGTTCCTGCGCAACCACGACGAGCTGACGCTGGAGATGGTCACCGACGTCGAGCGCGATTATCTCTGGACCACCTACGCCAACGATCCCCGGGCCCGCATCAATGTCGGCATCCGCAGGCGGCTTGCGCCGCTGATGGACAATGACCGGCGCAAGATCGAGCTGATGAACTCGCTGCTGCTGTCGTTCCCGGGCACGCCGATCATCTATTACGGCGACGAGATCGGCATGGGCGACAACATCTATCTCGGCGACCGCARCGGCGTGCGCACGCCGATGCAGTGGAGCCCGGACCGCAATGGCGGCTTCTCCCGCGCCGATCCGGCCCGCCTCTACGCGCCGCCGATCATGGACCCTGTCTACGGCTACGAATCGGTCAACGTCGAGGCGCAGTCGCGCAGCCTGTCCTCGCAGCTCAGCGCCACCAAGCGCCTGATCTCGGTGCGCAAGTCGACGCTCGCCTTCGGCCGCGGCACCATGACCTTCATCCGCCCCGCCAACCGCGCCGTGCTGGCCTATGTCCGGCAATATGGCGACGAGGTGATCCTCTGCGTCGCCAACCTCTCGCGGGCGGCGCAGGCGACCGAGCTCGACCTGACGCCCTGGAAGGACCGCATCCCGCAGGAGATGCTCGGCCGCACCCGCTTCCCGGCGATCGGCGAGCTGCCCTACATGATCACGCTGGGGCCGTACGGCTTCTACTGGTTCCAGCTCATGGAGCGCGACAAGTCCGAGCCGGTGACGTCGCGCGCGGTGCCGGAGTTCGAGACGCTGGTCGTACCGGTGAATTCGAACTGGGTTTCTCTCGCCCGCGAGCGCGGTGTTTTCGAACGCGACGTGCTGCCGGGATTCTTGTCACGGACGAGATGGTATCCCGAGCACAATCCCAAGCAAATCGAGACCGCGCTGACCTCGGCGGTGCCGTTCTGCGACATCGGTGACAACCGGCCCTGGATCGCGTTCTTCGAGACCAAGCAGGAGGACGTGGCGACACGCTACGTGATGCCGTTACAGATCGAGTGGGTGCGCTTCGACCGCGAGCGCTTCACTCCGAGGGCGCTCACCGCCGTGCGCCAGGG
>NZ_JBFULT010000788.1:0-2671 GCF_054049755.1 Bradyrhizobium sp. P5_C11_2 | reverse complement strand
TCGTCACTCTGCTCACCGTCCTCATCATCATCGCAAATCGCGCGCTCAGGCTGTCGCGCCTGTTCGAAAGCCTCGGCATATGAGCTTCGATGCAATCGTCACGGGACGCACCAGCGGCGGCCGGCTTTTGTTCACCACTATCACGGCGCTGAGCCTAGCAATCATGTATGCGCCGGTACTGTACTTGCTGCTTGCATCGCTGAACCCGGACGCGCAGCTTGGACTCGTTCCGCCGAGCCGCTATAGCCTCAAATGGTATTTTGCGCTTCTCGACGATGGCCGCCTCGCCGGCGCTCTCAAGGAAAGCGCGCTGGTCGGGCTCGCAACAGCCGCACTGGCGACGCCGATCGGTCTGTCTGCTGCGCTCGCCTACCGGACGATGACGCGCCTGCGCGGCGTATTCCTCCTCGTCATTCTCTCGGCCATGTTCGTCCCGGGTACGATTGAGGGCCTCGGTCTGTCGGCGACTCTGAGAGTTGTCGGTCTCGCCCCATCTTGGGTCACCATAGCAATCGGACATCTTCTGTGGACGCTGCCGTTCGCCACTGTGGTCTCGCTCATCGGCCTGTCGGCGGTCAGGCCCAGCACCATCGCGGCGGCCCGCGACCTCGGCGCCGGGCCGATACGGGCCTTCGTCGACATAACCCTGCCGCTTATGCGCACCAATCTCATCTCAAGCTTCGTCTTTGCATTTCTCCTTTCACTGAACGAGCAGGCGCGCGCCTACTACCTGGCCGGTCGCCAGAACACGCTTCCGCTTTATATGTTCGGCGCGATGAATTCGGGTGCCTCGCCGACAATCTACGCATTTTCGGGCGCGATCATCGTCGTCTCGGTCGCAGTCGTCGCCCTGGTCTTTGCCGGCCTAGTGGGGCAGCAGAGCCGAAGGCCGCGACAAGCGTCAGGCAAAACCAGCTATTGAGGCTGCAATAGGCAGTTGTCATTCTGCCCATTAAACGGCCAACTCGCACCGCGCCAAAGTTGCGTTCTCACGATCGGTGCGGCCACGGACGGGATCGTTGGTTCGAGGAATTCCTGACCAGGATGGCATATCATTTTCATCCGCCGAAGTTTCCAATCGAGCGCCAGACCGCGCAGCTGTTGGAGGTGGCCGAGCGTATCGGCAGCCCGACTCAAATGAGTAACGGAGCCCTCGCAGAGGGTGTCCTCTGATTTCAGCTTACATTCGCAGCACGGCGTCCGGTTTTTGATGTCCTAGGACAGCTTGCGCAGGCCAGTGGAAACGGTCTCGTGTGCACCCACCGGGGTGCAGGTCGTGAATACGAGCGCAAACCGGCTGCACTGCCAGTCCGCGCCCAGCGCGGCGCTGGTGGGTGATGTCAGGTTGACCGACAGAAATGCCGCTACGCAGGCAAATATCACGTACACCGCGATCAGCATCGCTCTCTTGTGGGTCCTTGGCTGAGAAATCATGGCCTTGGCTCCTGTACGATGGCCGGAAGATCAAAGGGCAGGCTCCACAGTCCTTGTGAGTCCTTGCGATCTAATCCACGTCCTGACCCACACTTTTCGCTGGTGGCCCGAAGGCGTGCGCCATTGCTGGCACTGGATCCGCGCCGCAGCCGGACTCGCGCACCGGGGCAAACAGCATCTTTAGTAGATCAACCTCGTCGGCACAGGCGAGCAACGCGGGCGGAATGTCAACGCCGAGCGACCTCGCTGTCATGGGATTGATGACAGGCTCAAACCTGGTTGGCCGCTCGACGGCCTTCGCGTGCGGCTGCTGCCTGGGCTTGATCGTGATCAAATTCAGCAGCGTCGCCACCACGATCATCACCAGGACGCCACCAACACTGAGCGCGACCTGCATCGTCAGCCCCGCCGAGATGTCGAGCAGCGCCAGGTGGCTGACCAGCGTCAGCAGAACGCCAAGGCAGTAGATCGGCAGCGAATTCTGGCCACAGAGAATGGCGCCACGCATCACCGGCGTCGTCAGCCCTCGCCAATCGCGAGGCACGAGCCATGCGGCCAACACTGCAAGGGCCAGAAAATGCAGCAGCCGCAATGGAGCGAGATTCGATTTGTCCATCGGGTAAAACAGCGTCACGAGTGACTGCGGGACCAACGCTTCCGGCGGTTTGACGCTCCAGCTCAATGCGATGATGAGGCTGATCAGCAGATAGAGAACCGCAGGAACAAGCACGGTGCGTGAGGTCAGCCACGGTCGAAATCTCTCGCCCTCGATGATCCACCACGCGCCAAGCACAAGCGGCAGCTGCCAGGCCAGCGGATTGAAGAACCAGTGGCCGTTCGGCCATGCCGGGATGGTCCAGCCGAAGACGTGCACCAGTGTGTAAAGCAGCAGCGATGCGCCCAGCGTTGCGTTCGGCGCTCGCAGCAGCAGCCACAGCAGCGGCGCGAACAAGAGGTGATAAAGCACGAAGAGCGGCAAGATGTCGGTATTCACTGGGCGGTATTGCAGCGTCGCCGCGTGCGCGAGCGTCACGCCCGGCTGATCCAACAGAATGCGCGTATTGCTCTTGTCGGCAAGAGGGCCGCCGCCTGCGAGGTGAACCACGATGGCGCAGGCGAGGGTGAGAAGTAGAAATGCGACATAAATATCCCAACTTCGCCACAGCGTCCGGCCGATCACGCCGGTCCAGCCCCCGCTCTGCCGTGCCTTGCCGTAGGACAGCGCGCAGGTCAAACC
>NZ_JBFULT010000787.1:0-2677 GCF_054049755.1 Bradyrhizobium sp. P5_C11_2 | reverse complement strand
ACCAGTCACGCCTTCCGCGAGCACATCTGGAACATGGGTGCGCGCCCCGCGATCCCGCCTCAGCACCACGAGACCCCCGTCGCCTGCCCGGACTGGATCTACAACAATCGCAATCAGGTCGAGCGCCTCTGGGCGAGGCTCAAGGAATGGCGTGCCATCGCAACCCGCTACGAGAAAACCGCCACAAGCTTCATGGGTGTCCTGTCCCTCGCCGCAGCCCTCGACTGGCTCAAGCGATGACACGCCCTAGAGCTGCAGCGCGTCCTGCAGGCTGTTGGCCCGCACCAGCTGCTGCGCGAGATCGAAGGTGCTGACGAGGTTCTGCTCGAAGAACTCGAGACCGCGCACGTAGGCCACGCTGATCGGCAGCTCTGCAGTCTTCGTCTGCGCCTGCGCACTCTCCGTGGCCTTGCGCGCGTTCTGTACGAAGCCAACGAGCGCGGCGCGCCTGATCAACGCTCTTTTCGGCAATGTCGCACATCCCGGCCGTGATCTCGAAACTCGGCTGGATGGTGTTCATGATGCGCCGCAGACCTCAACGTTGACGCCGAATCTGTTGCACAGCGGTTCGGACTGATGCTGCATTGCAAAACGTGCGTCAAGCCGGACGACAAGAATATTCGACACCGACGAGCCGGTTCGGCTGCCATCTTATGAGGTTTTGGACGCCGGCCCCACCATTAGCTCTCGAATCGCCGTTTATGACGACGGCGCAATTATATGACGCGCGCCCTAATCGCATCGACAGCGCCGATTAACATTTGATGATGATTTTTCCTGCTGAACGTTGATACGGTCTGCCTCGTCAATTGTACTTCAATATGAATATGAAGTGAGAGTTGAAGCTGGGCGCGATTCCGAATTCGTGGAGGGTGAGCCTCAAATGTTTATCGACGAATATGAGCTCTCGCCGCCTGGCTGCGGCTGGAATTACGAGCCCGCGTGCGCTCAGTTGTTCCAGAAGATCTCGGCTCCTTTATATACCACTGACGCCGAAGGTTGGCTGACCTACTACAACGATGCGGCCGCGGAGCTGTGGGGCCGTCGCCCTGCTATAGGCGAGGAGCGTTGGTGCGGTTCCTGGCACATCTACGAGATCAACGGAACGCGATTGCCGCGTGAGCGCTGGCCGCTGGCTCTTTCCCTCCAGCAGGGTAGCGCGGTGCGGGGCCTGCAAGTTGTTCTCGAACGGCCCGATGGCACGCGTGTCCCAATCATGCCGCATCCGACGCCGCTGCGGGACAGATCCGGGAAAATCGTAGCCGGCTCGAATATCCTCGTGAAGGTGACGCCTCTGTCAGCTCTGCGCGCTCCATTCGCATGCCCACAGGCTGCTGCCCCGCTCGAGCCGAGCAAATTTGAGCGAACGGTTATGATTCCCGGCTGTCGAGTTCAACCCGGCTCTGTCAGTAATGCAGCTTGAGGCGCAGATGACAGACGAAAATCGCAAGGCTGCGGCGCAAGAATTTCTGGAAATACTTACTTATCGCGCTCAGCGCAGCGGACTTAGTCCCGCGCAAATGCTGCGCGAACAGCGTCAGCATTTGCTTCCACTGGCTGAGTTGATCTCAGACGTGCACCTAAAATCGGTTGTGGCCGAGCTAGACCACCAAGCTGCGAAGCTTGAGCTCGAAGCGTAGTTTCCGACCGACGCGAGATTCGTTCCGCTGGCGGAGGTTGGCATTATTCCGCTCGGGCGCGGCTCCTTCGTGGGTGTGGCGGGCCATGGGAAAGATAAAAATGACAGCTAAATCACCAGGTATGACGGCCTCCATTGCGTAAGAAGATACTACCGGTCATGGTAGGCCTCATTCGGGCCTGATGGACCTACGCGCCTAAGTCATACGACGATGTTCCTCGGGTATTTTGCGCTCCGTGCACTTTCGACGCCGGCATCCCGCCTGCTGATCCTAGCGCGAAGGGCCATCTAGATCAGCAGTGAGACTCGTTCACGGCTAGCGGATCGAACTGACGTCTCGGGCCTACTCGTAGCAGCTTGAAGACCTGATAGAGGGACATCGCCGCATGTCGTTAGCCAAGCGCGGCCACATCCGCTCGACCCAACGTTGGTCTGTGCCGAAGCGAGGGCTGCCATCCCGTCGCGGGCGTGAACGCTGGGTCGTGCGCTGGATTGGCGCCGCCAGTCGCCGGCATCCGGAGAAGGTCGCGTTGGCCGCGATTGAGGCTCCCAGTGCCCGAGTTATCCAATTGAGCTGGGCCGACACCTWCGGCCGGCCGACGCGATCCGAGCTCACCGGGATACTCCAACCAGCCGGGGCGATTGTGCGGTTGCGGCCACTTCAAGATCGGTAGAACGGCGGCAACAGCCAGCCCGCGCCTGTGTTCTGATCAGGCGCGCAACAATCCGGGAGACGATTGTCTCGGGCTGCGCTAGYCGATCGAACACCCGCAACCAGCTCGAACGATCACTAGGTGTTCAGTCCCGAGGTGAGATGGGTTGGGTCGTATCTGAACCGGCCTGGGTCGTCTGCCCAGGCTCGGCAGGTCGCTTCGTATGGCGTGAGGCCGCGTAGGGTCTTGAGCCGCCGGGCGAAGTTGTAGGCATCCAGGAAAGCGGCGAGGTGTTCCCGCAGTTGGTCGTGGCTGTCGTAGTGGTAGCGCTTGACGGTCGCGTCCTTGAGGGTCCGGTTCATGCGCTCGACCTGGCCATTGGTCC
>NZ_JBFULT010000786.1:0-2678 GCF_054049755.1 Bradyrhizobium sp. P5_C11_2 | reverse complement strand
CTTCTCGTGCAGTGCGCCCGGAACGCCTGAACAGGAGTCGCCATACAAGAGAAATTGGTGACCCTTGCCGCGCGGCAGAATCGCGGGAATGGAATTATTCGCAGAGTTCATGGCCATCCATTGCGGTGAGCGGCGTTAAGGATGGCAATTTCCGACGTGGGTAGCAACAGGCCGTGGCTGGGCCTTTACACGGTCCGTGGCGCCACCGGCGGTTCCTGCAGGTCAGGATCGTCCGGCTCGGTACCGACATAGTCGCGCGCGGACAGATTGAGGATGCGGCCGATTTCATTCGCCAACTTGTCCGCCTCATCCCGCTTCGTGAAGCTCATCAGGGTAATCGGCTCGGTGCCCTTGCCGCCGCAGAGATTGACGTCATAGGCGGTCAGCTCCGGATCATAGTCCTCGGTGACGCTGATGAAGTGATAGTCGGCGAGATTGTGCGCCGAGCGAACGTTCAGCGGGCCGAACTGCCTGGTGACGACGATCTGGCGCAGCGTCTCGTTGAGCACGACGAAATAGCGAAAGGTGAGCAGGATCAGGCCGGGGATGCCGACGAGCAGCCCGAGGCCCGTGAACACCAGCACCGGCACGAGATCGTCGGCGAGCCGGCCGAATCCGGAAAAATCCTGACGCAGGCCGAGGGCGACGTTCCACAGCAGATAACCGCTTGCCGCCAGCAGTGGCAACGACAGCAGCCGGCCGATCCAGGGCATGGGACRGTCGATGCGGACCATGCCGCCATCCACTGTCATCGCGCCTGCCATTGAACTCTCCCCACGGGGTCATGGCTTGGTCGGAGCGAGCGGCGAATTGGTTCGAGGGCCCACCCCCTCTCCGTCATTCCGGGGCGCGCCACTTGGCGCGAGCCCGGACGCGGCGCCCCGGAATGACGCGAATGTGCTGAGGACGCATCGAAAAACGAAAAAATGTTCCTCCCCTCCCCCAATGGCAGAGTTCCTCCGCGTCCCTATGTCTTTCTCCAACGACACCAGAACGGATTTAGGGCGCGATGGCACAACGGCAACTCAAGCTTGGCGCGTTCATGCGCCCGATCAGCATCCACACCGGCGCCTGGCGCTATCCCGGGGCCTGGCCCGACGCCAATTTCAATTTCGGCCACATCAAGCAGCTGATCCAGAAGCTGGAGGCCGGCAGGTTCGACGCCTTCTTCATGGCCGACCACCTCGCCGTGCTGAACATGCCGGTCAATGCGCTCAAGCGCAGCCACACGGTGACCTCGTTCGAGCCGTTCACGCTGTTGTCGGCGCTCTCCGCGGTCACCGAGCGGATCGGCCTGATCGCGACGGGCTCGACCACTTTTGACGAGCCCTATCATSTGGCGCGCCGCTTTGCCTCGCTCGACCATCTCAGCGGCGGCCGCGCGGGGTGGAATATCGTCACCACCTCGAACCCGGACGCGGCGCTGAATTTCGGCCTCGACGACCACATGGAGCACGCCGAGCGCTATAAGCGCGCCCGCGAGTTCTACGACGTCGTCACCGGCCTGTGGGACTCCTTCGCCGACGACGCCTTCGTGCGCGATGTCGAAGACGGCCTGTTCTTCGAGCCGTCGAAGATGCATGTGCTCGACCACAACGGCAAATATCTGAAGGTGCGCGGCCCTCTCAACATCGCCCGCCCCGTGCAGGGCTGGCCAGTGATCGTGCAGGCCGGCGCCTCCGAGGACGGCAGGCAGCTCGCGGCCGAGACCGCGGAGGCCGTCTTCACCGGCGGCGGCAGTCTTGCCGACAGCCAGAAACTCTATGCCGACATCAAGGGCCGCGTGGAGAAGGTCGGCCGCGATCCCGAGCACCTCAAGATCCTGCCCGGCGCCTTCGTCGTGGTCGGCGACAGCGTCGACGAGGCCAGGGAGAAGCGCGCGCTGCTCGACAGCCGCGTGCATTACGACAGCGCCATCGCCTCGCTGTCCGTCATTCTCGGCACGGACGCGTCGGGCTTCGATCCGGACGGGCCGCTCCCGGAGATCCCCGAGACCAACGCCAGCAAGAGCGGCCGCCAGCGCATGGTCGATCTCGCCGCGCGCGACAAGCTCACCGTGCGCCAGCTCGCCCAGCGCGTCGGCGGCTATGGCGGACTGTCCTTCGTCGGCACGGCCAAGACCATTGCCGACCAGATGGAGGAATGGCTGGTCGGCCGCGGCTCGGACGGCTTCAACATCATGTTCCCGTTCCTGCCGGCCGGCCTCGACGATTTCGTCGACAAGGTGGTCCCGGAGCTCCAGCGCCGCGGGATTTTCCGCAAAGAGTATGAAGGGGCCACTTTGAGGGAGAATCTGGGCCTGCCGCGGCCGAAAAACCGGTTCTTCGAGGCCTGATCGGGCCGATTTGAGTGGTTTTTCAGCCCTAAAACCTTGACATCAGGCGGTTTCTGGCTAGGTTGCCGGCCAACGCGGGCCGTTTGGCCGGCTCCAGATTCCCCAATTTTCTGAGGTTCAGAACATGGCCAAAGCGGTCACCATCAAGGTCAAGCTCGTGTCCTCGGCTGACACCGGCTTCTACTACGTCGCCAAGAAGAATTCGCGCACCATGACCGACAAGCTGGTCAAGAAGAAGTACGATCCGGTCGCGCGCAAGCATGTCGAATTCCGCGAAGCCAAGATCAAGTAAGATCGCGGATACGTTACGGACTTTGACGGGGCCTCACGGCCCCGTTTTTAT
>NZ_JBFULT010000785.1:0-2691 GCF_054049755.1 Bradyrhizobium sp. P5_C11_2 | reverse complement strand
AGCGAGCGCTGCGGCGATCACCTTGTCGCGAGCTATGTCGCCAGGGTCAACGCGATGAAGCGGCAGTTTCTGCGCCTGGCGGCAGATGACGGCGATTGAGGACCGTAGCCCGGATGGAGCCAACGGGTCGGCGCGAAGCGCCGCCCGATGACAGGCTCCGCGAAATCCGGGGTCTTTGCGCCGAGCTGCGCTGGTCCCGGATTGCGCTGCGCTCCATCCGGGCTACGAACTGCGGCTAGCGGCGGATGACTGCAATTACTCGTAGGGTGGGTTAGCCTTGCGGATGCGCGAAGCGCAGCCCCGCAAGGCGTAACCCACCTCTTCTGCTTCCGCGGAGACACACAGTGGTGGGTTACGCCTTCGGCTAACCCACCCTACGCTTTATTCAATGCCGCGTCCGTCAGTGGCCTTCACCACCAATACGGCCACCGCCATCCCTCATAGCGCACCCATGACGACACCGGCGGCGGGGCGTACGGATCGACCCGGTCGTCTTCAGGGCGATAACGATATCGTGGAATAACATAGTAATCCCACGGTGTCGGCCTGAGCACGGGCGCCGTGACAATGAGCCTTTGCTGTGGTTCACGAACGACTTGCGCCTTCCGCGCCCGGGCTTCAGCACCGGACGTTGCAAGGCTACACAGCACCAGAGCCGTTCCGAGCGCGCACGCGGCGGTCATTTTCTTCATGCATCGGTCTCCTTGCGAAGAGAGTGCAAAAGGACTCGAAGCAAGGCAAGCTAATTCGCCAACAACCAGGATCAAATCCATGACGACCGTGCTCCGCATCGCCGCCTTCTCGGACGGCAACACAGGCGGCAATCCCGCCGGCGTCTGGATCGGCGACACCTTGCCGGATGCGCCGCAGATGCAGGCGATCGCGGCGGAGGTCGGCTTCTCCGAGACGGCCTTTGCGGCGCCCGACGGCGGCGCCTGGCGCGTCCGGTACTTCTCGCCCGCGATGGAAGTGCCGTTCTGCGGACACGCAACCATCGCCCTCGGCGCGGCGCTTGCGCACCAGCACGGCGACCGCAGCTTCGAGCTGCGTCTGAACGACGCCGTCATTTCCGTTTCGGGTCGCCGCGACGGCAACACCATCGCGGCGGCACTGCAATCGCCGCCGACGCGCAGCGCGCCACTCGAGCCGGTGCTGCGGGATGCGCTGCTCGACCTGTTCGGCTACGCAACCTCCGATCTCGACCCGAAAATACCGCCGGCGAACATTCACGGCGGAGCCGATCATGCCGTGCTTGCGCTGACGTCGCGCGAGGCGCTCGCGCGCATGGCCTATGACTTCGAACGCGGACGCGCGCTGATGGACAAGGCGGGGCTGGTCACCGTCGCGCTCGTGACCGTGGAGACGCCGCGACTGTTCCATGTCCGCAACGCGTTTGCCGCCGGAGGGGTCGTCGAGGATCCCGCAACGGGCGCCGCCGCCGCGGCGTTTGCGGGCTACTTGCGCGACATCGGCTGGCCGCATGGCGGCGCCATCGACATCGTCCAGGGCGAGGACATGGGCGCGCGGTCGCTGATCCGCGCGGAGATCGGCGCGACCAAAGGCAGCTCGATCCGGGTCTCGGGAACGGCCCGCTTCATGGCTGGGTGAATGGTGGTGCAGCTTGTCCGCCGAAGCCAAGAGCGAGCGTAGCCCGGATGGAGCGAAGCGTAATCCGGGACAGGTGCCCGCCGCGCAATTCCYGGATTGCGCGGAGCCTGTCATCGGGCGGCGCTTCGCGCCGACCCGCTGGCTCCATCCGGGCTACGGGCTCGACCCATCACCAGCTGCTCCGCAACAGTGACGGGGCTCGCAAGCTCGCAGGATGGGTTGAGCGAAACCCATCCTGCGAACGACGCTCTACGCCCGCCTCACCGTATCTCGCTGATCGTCACCTTGGCGGCGATGCCGCTCAGCTCGAGCAGCTCTTGCTCCGCAAGTTCCGGCTCGGGAGACTCGCCGACCGAGACCTCCGCCATTCTGCGCTTGACCTGTTCGCATGTCTTGCGGACATCTTCGGTGAACAGCGCGCATTCTTCGATGCGCTTGAAGATCTTCCGTCCCTCTTCACGATACCCCGCCGCGGTTTCGCGCATGTAGGCAATCGCATCATGCACCTGGACCGTCAGCGCCTCGCATTTCCGCGCGGCGTCGATCAACTCGCTGCCCATGGCCTCGATCTCTTTGGCCGCGGACTCATAGTCGCGAACGACCGCCTCTGCACTGAGCGCGCCGACGCGCGTCACCCCCTCGGTGTGCTCGACATAATCGGGTAGAGCAATGGAAGCGATCGAGCTTCCCGAGCGTACCGACGCAATGTCCGCCTCGAGCTGAACCAGGTTCACTCCATCTCGTCTGCGCAATTGTTCAACACTTGCCATGATTGACCTCCCAATACGCACCCAGAACCCCAAACGGCGTTGAGTGTATTACGGGGGTAAGAGTCATTCTAACTAGATGTGCCCTTGACGGCCTCAGCTTTGCCATTTTTTCCCAGTCGCTGACGCCGCACGCAGCGATGATGGGTGTCATAAGCGCTCAACCTCTCCTAAATGCTGAATTTTTCCTCACGAAAGGTCAGGGAATGAGCCACTTATCCCCTGCCCCATCCAAAATCTCTCCACACACCCGCCACCCCGATGACAAGGCGCAACCGCGATTCCGGCGGGAACGGAACGAAGTCTCGCGTCATAA
>NZ_JBFULT010000784.1:0-2696 GCF_054049755.1 Bradyrhizobium sp. P5_C11_2 | reverse complement strand
CTTGTTGACTATACGACGCTCGTATCGGCGGCAAATGTCATCTGCTGCGCGGATGCGATTTACCCCTCGTCGACAAAGAATCCCTATCGATCATTGTTGGCTGGCCAGCCTACTCATCCGGATTCGCCGATGTGGTTGGAGGTGGCGAGTCTTGCGGATTTGGTTGAAGGTATTGTTATCCACGAGACATTGTGCGTGTTGGATGTTGCCGATGGGGATAGAAATCGGGAGTTGGGTCGGTATGTGAAGGACGGCTCGAGGCAGCGCAATATGATGAGTTTCCTTCGCGCTGAATCCATTCTGGAGGAGCTCGACGTTGCTTCGGGGGATTCGATCAATTTTCAGAACTGGATACAGGAAGCCGCAAAATCCGGGGCTTTGCTCACTTCCTTGATAAACGCTTTATTCGAGCTCCTGAAGCAGCCCGCCTATAGGGGGCTGCCTGATTTATTCTCCCACAGCCAAACTGTATACAAGTTCGACGGCGAAACCGTTTGGTCGCGTGTGCAAGGCCTTGTTGACCCAAAAGAATTGTCGCGCGCCTTTCGCCGGAAGCTCCGCGAGAATGCGAACAGCATCCAATTGGCCGAGACGTCTCATTTTTATCCAGAGGACATCCTGGGATACTTTTTGCGAGGCCTCTACTACAACGATGTCGCGAAAGTGCGGCGTATTCCCTACCATCCTCATGGCGGACGTTCACCAATAGTCATGTCGGATGGTTTATGGGCAGCCGGAGTCGTTGAGAATTACGCATCTTTGCCGGTGCAGTTCGTTCAGAGGCTTAGACATGAGATCGCTGGTGACGTGAACTCTGTGGCCAGCTGCAATCTCTTCGATCTCGACCTGCCGCCGGTGCTCGGCGCTGTACTACGCGAGGCTAATAAGCCCGAAGATTGTATTCCGATAGCAGTTCAGATGCGCAACACCCYGGCTGCAGTTCAATATCGCAAATGCCTGCAATCCATCTCGGCTCCAGATTCCGGCCTGAAAGTTCTGAGGCTAAAAGCTGACCTCGATGAACTGAAGCAGAATCTGAGGAAGCAGTTGTTGCTAGAACGGCAGACCGTTTCATTCAGCCTCTGGAAATTTTCGTTTCCAATCAAGATTCCCGGGTGGTTGTTCAAGTCCTTTTATTCCCCAGGTCAGATGCACATGCAATTCATTCGGGACCTGGCGCTGTCGTCAATTGGTCTTCGAAGTCTCGAAAGCAGGCTCATCCAGATATTTCGGCATAACTAGTTGAAATTGAGGTGTATCAGCTCGCCCTTGCGGACGCGCGCCGCCAGCCCCACGCCATCGTGCTGCGCCCATTCATTCCAGCTCATCGGCAAAGTCATGAAAGTCAAATCCCCTAGATGCGGTGTCACCTTTTTCGCAAGGTACCGCCCGAATCAACTGAGCCGACGCGAGGGGCAGGGTTGCGCCGGGCGGGGGTCGCATGCGAGCTCGCCTTGCTTGCGCGCGCATCAATTCGAGAGCTTTGCGATCGCCGCAACCGGCCCGCCGCCGGCCGGCCCCTGGTGCTCGGCCCCGCCCGACACATAGACCGCACCGGTACCGGCGAGGCCGGCGATCAGGCCGCCGACGGCGGCGCGGGCGTGGCGTGTCGAGCTGATGTCGGTGTCCTCGAGCATGGTGTGGCGGAAGCCGCGCACGCTGCCGTTCGGCGAGGCCTCGGCCTTTGCGAAGATGTTGACGAGCTCGCGGCACGCTTTTGCCTGCGGCGCGATGCCGAGACCCACGCTGCTCAGCGCTGACATCACTGCGGCGGAATCGATGGCGTCGCTCATCACGGCATGCCCGATCTCGAATTCGCTCGCGGATGACGCTGAATTGCCGAGCACGATGACGACGTTGTGCATCAGCTCGATCCCGGACGAGGTCGAGGCGACCTTCGAGAACAGATCATAGCGTCGCAGCACGTCCTCGTCGCGGACATCGGAAGCAATCTCGCCGAGCGCGACCGCCACTCCAAGCGCGGAGGCGCCGCGCGAATAGGCCATCGAGCCATAGGCGCTCGTCGTCGCCGTCTTGTTGCCGCGCGCGGCTGCGGCCTCGACGCGATCGCTGGTGAGCAGCGGACACTTGATCTGCACGAAGTGGACATCGGCGGGATCGGTGATGCCGGCATCCGCCATCGCGGCCTTCACGGCCTTGGCCGTCTCCGCGATCTGCGCGGCGCGGCCGAGCTCCTCGGGCAGGAAATCCCGCGTGTGCGCCATGCCGATGCTGAGGCGCTTGCCGGACAGGCCTGCCGGGCGCTCAGCCTCGCGCCGCGTGAACACCGTGATATGTGGGCTGAGCACGCCCTCGGTGCCACCCGACATCACGAAGGCGATGCGCTGCTCGACCGCGTCTGGCGAAAGGCCGAGTGCTGGCGCCAGCGCCGTGCACAGCGCGGCAACGGCATATTCCCGCGTAAAATCGTTGACGCCGCCATTGCCCTCGGTCTTGCCGAGGATGGCCAAAATCGTTGTCGGATCGATCGCGCCGGAGCCGATCATGGCCATGAGGCCGGAGACGTCGCCGGGGCCCTTGGTGGCGATCCTGATGACGCCGACCGATGTGGTACGCATTGTAGTCCTCACATGGAGTTCAGGAGTCCGGCGGACAAAACAGCCGCTGAACCGGGGCGGCTGTCAAGATGTCAAGGCAAGTCGCGCTGTCGTCCTGGCGAAAGCCAGGACCCATAC
>NZ_JBFULT010000783.1:0-2696 GCF_054049755.1 Bradyrhizobium sp. P5_C11_2 | reverse complement strand
AATCTGGACAACGCCAAAGCGCATTACGAATCCACGGGCCCTGAGATCTGGGAGCAGACCGGCGGCAAGGTCGACGGCTTCGTCTGCTCGGTCGGCAGCGGCGGGACGCTCGCCGGCATCAGCCGCTATCTGAAAGAGCAGAACAAGAACGTCCGGATTGCCTGCGCCGATCCGCATGGCGCGGGCATGTACGAGTATTTCAGGAGCGGCGATGCCAAGGCCACGCCCGGCGGATCGATCACCGAGGGCATCGGCCTCAACCGGGCGACCGCGATCGTCGAAACCGCTGAGGTCGACGACGCCTATCTCGTTCCCGACACTGAGGCCGTCACCGTGATCTACGACCTGCTCCAGCACGAAGGCCTGTGCCTCGGCGGCTCGACCGGCATCAACATCGCCGGCGCCATGCGCCTCGCCAAGCAGCTTGGGCCGGGCAAGACGATCGTGACCGTGCTCTGCGATTCCGGCAGCCGCTACCAGTCGAAACTGTTCAATGCCGACTTCATGCGCGCCAAGAACCTGCCGGTGCCGGAATGGCTGGAGAAGCGCAGCAACATCAAGCCGCCGTTCGCGTGATCGTCGCAGGCTTCCTCACCGCGGGGACGCGCGTCCACAAGGCCCCCGCGGTTCGGCCAGCCTACATCACCTCACCGCGTTCCGAGGCCGCGGCACAATAATCGCGCCAGAACCGGCGATAGCCCGCCTCGACCTTACGCGTGTAGATCTCGACATTCCCGGCGGGCGAACCCGCGATCTGAGCCGGCAATTCGGCGCGCAACTTCGCCAGATGGGCGGGCTGCGTCGCATATCTGCATGCGATCGCGGCATAACCCTCATCGTCCTCGGCGACCCAGTCGTCGAGACCGATGGCCGCCACGATCGACGCACCGGCGCGCGAGGAGGCGCCGCTACCGAGCTTGGCGACGACCGGAACGCCCGCATAGAGGGATTCCCAGGTGCTGACGCCGCCGTTCTGCGGGAATGTGTCGAGCGAAATATCGACATTCGCAAAGGCCCGCAGATGCTCGACGCGCGGGGTCGAGCCCAGGCAGGTGACATTCTCCTCGGCAATGCCCTGCGCCACGAACCGTGCGATCAGGCTGTCGCGCAGCAACGGATCGTCGAGCAGGGTGTGCTTGATGATGATCTTCGATCCGGTCACCTCTCGCATCACTTTCGACCACACACGGATTGCCTCGTCCGAGATCTTGCTGATGCGGTTGAAGACGCCGAAGGTCACATAGCCATTGCGGAGCATGGGAAGCTCCGAAGGCGGCACATCCAGGATGGGATCGATCGTGATCAGGCACGGCAGATCGTGGACCTTTTCGGCAAACAAGTGCCGCACCGAGGGCGGAATGAAGAGCGGATCCGCGAGCAAATAGTCCATGGTCTGAAGGCCCGTACCCGTCGCATGTCCGAAGCCCGAGACCTGGATGGGCGCAGGCTTCCGTGCGAAGACATGGAGCCGGTGACCTGTGGTATGCCCGGACACGTCGATCAGGACATCGACGTTGTCGGCTTGAATGCGATCGGCCAACTCGTCGTCCGAGAGCTGCCAGGCGTCGACCCAGACATCCGCCATCAGCTTGAATGCGGCGGTCGTCTCATCTCGTAGTGGCGAGCACGAATAGCAGACGATTTCGAAGTTGGCGTGGTCGTGATGGCGAAGCACCGGCAACAGGCCGAACGCCGCCGAATGGTACCTGAATTCGGAAGCAACATAACCGATCACGATCCGCCGATCCGGATCGAGCGGCCGGGGCGAGAGCGTCCTTTGCGGCAATTTGGCGCCGATCGCTTCCCACCAATGTTTTCGTGCTGCCTGCTGGACCGCGAAATCGGCGTCGGCGAGATAGTCCAGAAAGAAGATCTTCCGCGCGATCAAGTCCGCATAGTCCGGCGCGATTGCCAGCGCGGCGTCGAGATATTCGATCGCGGATGCGATCTCTCCCTGGTTTGCAAAACAGGAGCTCAGCAGCGCCATCGCGATCGCGGAGCGCGGATTTTCCTCGAGCAAGGTCTTGCAGGCCAGGATCGCCTGGGCCGTATTCCCCATGTCGAGCGAGACTTGCGCCTTCCCCCGCAGGGCCACTTCGAGCTTAGGCGACAGCGCAAGCGCTGCATCAAAATCCGCTGCGGCCTGTTCCGGCCGCGACAGCTCAAGATTGAGCCGTCCGCGGTGCGCCAGGATCTTCGCCGAACCGGGCCTCATTTTGAGCGCCGCGTCGAGCGCGGCTTGCGCCTCATCGTAGTGCTTGAGCTCGATGCCGACCACGCCTTTGCCGACGAGCGCTTCCGCGTGACGCGGCTGAAACAACAAAGCGCGATCGAAACTTTGCCTGGCGCGGTCGAACTGGCGCAGCGCCAGCTCCGCCAGGCCACGATTGCAAAGCGCATCGGCATGATCGGGCTTCAGCCTGATGGCACGATCGTACAGTTCGATGGCCTGTTCCGGCAGGTCCATGTGGAGCAAGGTATTGCCGAGGCTGGTCAGGGCCGGCGGAAAATTCGGCTTCAGCGCGATCGCCTTCTCCTGACATGCCCGGGCAGCTTCAAATTTCTGCAGGCCGAAGTGCACAGCCGCGAGATTGTTATAGGCCTCGTGCGAACGTGGATCGATCGCGATCGCGCGCTCGAGCAGCTGTTGCGCCTCTTCCAGGCGCCCGCCCTGTTGCACAGACAGGCCGAGCAGG
>NZ_JBFULT010000782.1:0-2724 GCF_054049755.1 Bradyrhizobium sp. P5_C11_2 | reverse complement strand
GGGTATGGGTCCCGGCCTTCGCCGGGACGACGTTGGAGATGAATCTCGGCTCTCACTCACAAATCTCATCCGAACCACGACAATTTCTCATGCCGGGCGCCGTTGCATTTCTTGCGCCGCATCATATGATGATCATAATTCTACACATCCGCCATCGCAGGGAGCTCCACCATGGCCGAAGCCGCCGATCCCGTCGTCATCGTCTCCGCCGCCCGCACGCCGCTCGGCCGCTTCATGGGCGAGTTGTCGCCGCTCCCCGCACACAAGCTCGGATCGCACGTGATCGGCGCGGCGCTGGAACGCGCCAAGCTCGCACCGGAGAAGGTCGACGAAGTCTTCATGGGCTGCGTGCTGCCGGCGGGACAAGGCCAGGCGCCGGCGCGCCAGGCCGCGCGCGCAGCCGGCCTGCCCGATGCCACCGGCGCCACCACGGTCAACAAGGTCTGCGGCTCCGGCATGAAGGCGACCATGCTGGCGCACGACATCATCCGCGCGGGCTCGGCCGACATCGTCGTCTCCGGCGGCATGGAGAGCATGAGCAATGCGCCCTACCTGCTGGCGAAGGCGCGCGGCGGCTACCGCGCCGGCCACGACCGCATCATCGACCACATGATGATGGACGGGCTGGAGGACGCCTACGAGACCGGCCGCTCCATGGGCGATTTCGGCGAAGCGACCGCAGAGGCCTATCAGTTCACCCGCAAGGACCAGGACGCCTATGCGATGGAAACGCTGAGCCGCGCCCGCAAGGCGGTCGAGGGCGGGGCGTTCAAGGCCGAGATCGCGCCGATCACGCTCACCGAGAAGGCTGGTCCCCGCATCATCGCCAATGACGAGCATCCGCTGAAGGTCGACCCGGCCAAGATCCCCGGCCTGAAACCGGCGTTCCGCGCCAACGGCACCATCACGCCGGCAGCTTCCTCCGCCAACGCCGACGGCGCCGCGGCGCTGGTGCTGACGAAGCGGTCGCTGGCCGATCGCAACGGCCTGCCGGCGCTGGCAGTGATCAAAGGCCACGCCACCCACAGCCAGGAACCGCAATGGTTCACCACGGCGCCGATCCCGGCGATCCGCAAGCTGCTCGACAAGGTCGGCTGGAGCGCCGGCGACGTCGACCTGTTCGAGATCAACGAGGCCTTCGCCGTGGTGGCGATGGCGGCGCAGCGCGATCTCGGCATTCCCCGCGACAAGCTCAACATCAATGGCGGCGCCTGCGCGCTCGGCCACCCTATCGGCGCCACCGGCGCGCGGCTGATCGTGACGCTGCTGCATGCGCTGGAGGCGCAGAACCTCAGGCGCGGCGTCGCCGCACTCTGCATCGGCGGCGGCGAGGCCACGGCGATCGCGGTCGAGCGTCTCGTGCACTGACCCGGTGCATGTCCTGAAATGAGGGAACTCTGTCATTTGCGACAGACGATTCCCGTGCCATTCTGCAGGCTCGCGCAGGTCTCAAACCTGCCCATCAACGTTGAGGCCCAATGATCTCGAACTGGCTCGCGGCATCCCTCAGCCGCCGCAATATCCACTACGGCTGGGTGATGGTCGGCGTGACCTTCCTCGCCGCACTGATCAGCGCCGGCACGGTCGGTGCGCCCGGCGTGTTCATCGTTCCCCTGCAAAAGGAGTTCGGCTGGAGCACGGCGCAAATCTCCTCCGCGCTCTCCATCCGCTTCATCCTGTTCGGACTGATGGCGCCGTTCGCAGCCGCGCTGCTCAACCGCTACGGCCTGCGCAACGTCACGCTGACCGCGCAGCTCATCGTGGTCACGGCGCTGGTGCTATCGCTCGGCATGACCGAGGTCTGGCAGCTCGTGGCGCTGTGGGGTGTCGTGATCGGCATCGGCACCGGCATGACCGCGCTGGTGCTGGGCGCCACCATTGCCACGCGCTGGTTCGCAGCAAGGCGCGGCCTCGTCGTCGGCATCATGACCGCCAGCGTCGCCACTGGCCAGCTGGTGTTCCTGCCGCTGCTGGCAAGCCTCACCGAGCGCTTCGGCTGGCGGCTGGCACTCGGCTTCGTCTGCATCATGCTCGGCGTTTCCGCGCTGGCGGTCCTGCTCGCGATGCGCGACCGCCCGAGCGATCTCGGCCTGCGTCCGTTCGGTGACGAGGGCACCGAGCCCCTGCCCGCGCCGCCCGTCAACCACGGATCGATCACCGCGGTGGCGCTGGGCACGCTGCGCGACGCCTCGAAGTCGAGCGCGTTCTGGATCCTGTTTGCGACCTTCTTCGTCTGCGGCGCCTCGACCAACGGCCTCGTCCAGGTCCACCTGATCCCGATGTGCCTGGATTTCGGCATTCCGCAGGTGCAGGCAGCGAGCCTGCTGGCGGCGATGGGCATCTTCGACTTCTTCGGCACCATCTTCTCGGGCTGGCTGTCGGACCGATACGACAACCGCTGGCTGCTGTTCTGGTACTACGGCCTGCGCGGGCTCTCGCTGATCTTCCTGCCCTTCAGCGACTTCTCGTTCTACGGGCTGTCGATCTTCGCGATGTTCTACGGGCTCGACTGGATCGCAACGGTGCCACCGACGGTGCGCCTGACCGCACAGAAGTTCGGCCCTGAGCGCGCCAATCTGGTGTTCGGCTGGATCTTTGCCGGCCATCAGCTCGGCGCCGGCACCGCGGCGTTCGGCGCGGGCCTGTCGCGGACGCTGCTGGCGAGCTACCTGCCCGCCTTCTTCGTCGCCGGCGCGCTCTGCGTGTTCGCTTCGCTGATCGTGC
>NZ_JBFULT010000781.1:0-2728 GCF_054049755.1 Bradyrhizobium sp. P5_C11_2 | reverse complement strand
ACATGGAGCGGTCAGGCGACGTTGATCTTCTCGAAAATGCCCTCCGCGCCGATTTCCTTGGCGTAGGTGGCCATCACGGGATCGGCGAGTTTCTTCATGGCGTCCCGCTCCTCGAACGGAACGCGCTTGAGCTTGCCGGCCTTCTCGAGCGTGTCGAGCTTGACGACCTCTTCGCTCGACTCGAGCTGACGGCCGTAGTCGCCAGCCTCCTTGCCGGCCTTCATGATCGCGTCCTGCAAGTCCTTCGGCAACGTCTTCAGCGTCTTCACCGAGAAGCAGATCGGCCGGATCGACACGGCGTGCTGGGTCAGGTTGAGATGCGGGGCCACTTCGTAGAACTTCATCGCCTCGACGCCGGCGGCCTCGTTTTCACCGGCCGAGATCACGCCGTTCTGGATCGCGTTGTAGATTTCGTTGTAGGCGATCACCGTCGGGCTCATGCCGACGGCCGCGAAGGTCTTCGACCAGATCGGCGCGCCCTGCACGCGGACCTTGAGGCCCTTGAGATCGGCCAGATTCCTGAGCGGCTTGTTGGCGAAGATGTTGCGGATGCCACCGCCGGAATAGCCGATCAGAACGACCTCGGCTTTCGCCGCGACCTCGTCGGCGATCGGCGCCAGGATATTGGCTTCGACGACCTTGTTCATGTGCTCGATGCCCTTGAACACGAAGGGCGCATCGATGAACGGGGCCGCCTTGGCGAAGGTCGACATGTGGGCCGGCGAGACGATGCCGTAATCGACCGCCTTGCCCTGCGACATGTACTCGAAATACTGCTTCTCGAGGCCGAGCGAGGAGTTCCTGTGCAGGGTGAAGTTGACGGGCTTGCCGTAGTACGTCTTGACCAGCTCTTCGAACCGGAGCAGTGCCCGGTTGAAGGCGTGGTCGTCGTTGAACTGGACCGCGCCGTTCAGCGTGATCGGCGCCTGTGCCCTGAGGATCGACGGCATGCCAATCGTGGCCGCCGCAGTGGTCGCACCGATACCAGCGAGAAATGATCTTCGCTTCATCGTCTCCCCTCCCTTTGATGCTCCGGCCCTGTAGCCGGGCCGTGAGCGCAGCCGGCATGCGGCCAGCGTTCGCGGAGGGTATGAAAAACTGCGGCGGGACGGAAGCCAATTCGGATGCGTGGTCCGGACAATGATGAGCTCTCGACTGATACAGTTCGACGCAGGACCCGCACTCACGCCATCTATTGCACTGCAACCTTCACCTCTTGGATGCGCCTCCGGCGGCCCGGAACGGGTGCGGTCCATGACCAATTGTGCAGTGGCGCAATCACGGTGCTGCTTTATGCTCGGCTCATCCGGCGCCGTCGCGCCGGCTCCTAGGGCATTCGCGTTTGTCAAAGCTCACCCTGCCGGTCCGACTCGCTCTCCTGGTGGCGGGAACGATGCTGCCCCTGATCGTGTTCGCCGTCGGCATTGCCGTCTACAATTACAAGCAGGACCGCAGCGACGCGACGCGCCGCGTGCTGGAGAACGTGCGCAGCATGCGTCTCGTGCTGGACTCCGAGGTGCAGCGGATGACCGGCGGCCTCCAGGTCCTTGCGCTGACGAATTCGCTGCGCAACGACGACTTCCGGAACTTTCGCCGCATCGCGCTCGGCTTTCTCGACCAGTATGGCAAGGGCGGCCTCGTGCTGATCTCCGACCGCAAGGGCCGGCTGTTGTTTTCCTCGGCCACGGAAGACATTGCGAGCCTGCCTCACCGCGCCAATCTGGAGATCGTCGAGAGGGTCTTCTCGACCAAGGCGCCGCAATATTCCGACCTGTTCACCGGCGCGATCAATCGGCGCCAGATTATCACCGTCGAGGTTCCGGTGTTGCGCAACGGCGAGGTGATCTACGACCTCTGCTTCAGCCCGCCGATCGGCATCTTTCAGGATCTGGTGGAGAGGCAGCGGCCCGACCAGCAATGGACGGTGTCCCTGCTCGACGCCAAGGGCACCGTGTTCGCGCGCGCGCCCAACCCCAGTGAAACGTTCGGCAAGCGCGCTTCGCCCTCGCTTTACGCCGAGATGTTCCGCAATGACGAGGCATCGCTCCCGACCGTGTCGCTCGACGGCGTCGCGCTCGCCGCCGCCTACACCCGATCGCGGCTGACCGGCTGGACCGTCGCCGCCGGCGTCGCCGAGAGCTCGCTGGTCGCACCGCTCTGGCGCAACATCGCGATCACCAGCCTGATCGGCGGCATTTTGCTGCTGACCGGCCTGACCTTCGCGGTGCGGATGGCGACCGCGATCGCGCGCGGCGAGATGCTGCACGATCTCCTGATCGAGGAGCTCAACCACCGCGTCAAGAACACGCTGGCGCTGATGCAGGCGATCGCGGTCCAGACTTTCCGCAGCGCGAGCCGCGACGAGCGGACCAAGTTCGAGGGCCGTCTCGGCGCACTCGCCGAGGCGCATAACCTTCTGAGCGAGGAGAAATGGCAGGGATCCGAGCTGAAGGACGTGGTGACCCGGGTGCTCCAGCCCTTCCTGCCCGCGAACTCCGGACGCATCCGCATGACCGGCCCCACGGTACCGCTGTCGCCGCGGCTTGCCGTGGTGCTGTCGATGATCGTGCATGAATTGGCGACCAACGCCGCGAAATACGGCGCGTTGTCCAACGAGAGCGGCCGGGTGATGCTGGAGTGGGAGGTCATCGCCGACGTGCCGAAGCCGCGGCTGCGCCTGATCTGGACCGAGATCGGCGGCCCGCTGGTCACGGCACCGGTGCAGCGC
>NZ_JBFULT010000780.1:0-2733 GCF_054049755.1 Bradyrhizobium sp. P5_C11_2 | reverse complement strand
CGATGGAACTCGTGCTGTGGATATCAGCGTATGCACGCACACGGGAACACGTGCAGATCGACGCGCTTTCGCGCAGGCCACTTCGCTCTCGCTGCGTTGCGAGAGCAACCAAGATGAACAAAATGCTTCGGCGCTCCAAATAGTTTGTTTGGGAATGCGTTGGAACCGATCTCGCAGACGACGCATATCTGCTGCGCTCGCTGCGACACAACGCTGCGCGGATTTGCCTTGCCTCGGCAGAACGCAAGTTATAACCTTCTATTTTAGGTTGTCGCCCTGCCAGCCCCGGGCGACGCTGAAGATCCAAAATAAACGGCGGGCTTTTCGGCCCGCCGTTTATTGCGGCAAAGATCTCATCAAAGGGTCGCATCGGATTTTACGAAGCGCCGGACACGACCGTCCTGCATCCGAACATCCTGCAAACGGACGTCATCGACCGATCGCGCAGCCGATTCCGCCGCCGCAGGGGGCCGCGTGACCACCGGAAAACCCGCCAAAGTCATTTGACTATGGCGCCCTGATCGACGACAAGCCCGCCATGGCCAAAAAACCTGGAACCAATCCCAAGGGCGAATTCGCCTTTTTCAACGTCTTCTACGAAGACGGCTCGCAGCGCTCCAACCGGCGCGTGCCTGCGGAGCTGCTCGGAGGCCTGGACGGCGACGAGCCCGCCCGCGGCTTCATCATGGAGCAGGACCGCGAGATCGCGGAAAAGTCCGGCCGCCCGCCAATGGCGATCAAGAACCTCGACCGGGTCGGCGCGAAGAAGAAATAGACCGACATAGGCCGGCGCTCACCAGCGCCCGCTCCGCTTGTTCCAGGCAAACAGCAGATCGGCAAACCGGTCGTATAAGAACCGCGTGAACGGCAGCGCCAAGCGATTGCCGCACAGCGCAGCAAGCCACCCCTCCCCCGGCGTCAGCCGCCACAGCGCAATCGCGACATCCGCACCGACGATCAGCCGTCCGGCCTGATCGGTCGCATGCAGGCGGCGTCTGATATCGTCGAGCGTGGCGCCAAAGCGCGCCAGCGCATCGGGTTGCTCGTTGATGTCCTTGAACTCGATTGTGCCGGCGCGCACCGCCTGAAGAAGCTTGTTGCGCTGCCAGTCGATGCCGGCATCGCAGACGGGGCAGCGGGTGTTGTACCAGACGGTGAGGTGCGTAGCGGGCATTGGGGGCTATGGTAAACGTCGGCGATCGAAACGTCACTGCGTGCCGCGGTCGCCAAAAAGAAAACGGCGGGCATTTGCCAGCCGCTTTTTTGGATGGATGCCCGGGTCGAGCCCGGGCACGACGATCCTAATTAATTATCCAAGAAGCTCCGCAGCTTCCGCGACCTTGACGGGTGCTTCAGCTTCCGCAGCGCCTTCGCTTCAATCTGGCGAATACGCTCGCGCGTCACCGAGAACTGCTGGCCGACCTCTTCCAGCGTGTGGTCGGTGTTCATGCCGATGCCGAAGCGCATGCGCAGCACGCGCTCTTCGCGCGGGGTGAGCGAGGCCAGCACGCGCGTGGTGGTCTCGCGCAGGTTCGACTGGATCGCGGCGTCGATCGGGAGGATCGCGTTCTTGTCCTCGATGAAATCGCCGAGATGCGAATCCTCTTCGTCACCGACCGGCGTCTCGAGCGACAACGGCTCCTTGGCGATCTTGAGGACCTTACGGACCTTTTCGAGCGGCATGCCGAGCTTCTCGGCGAGCTCTTCCGGGGTCGGCTCGCGGCCGATCTCGTTGAGCATCTGGCGGCTCGTGCGCACGATCTTGTTGATCGTCTCGATCATGTGCACGGGGATGCGGATGGTGCGCGCCTGGTCGGCGATCGAGCGGGTGATCGCCTGCCGGATCCACCACGTGGCGTAGGTCGAGAACTTGTAGCCGCGGCGGTACTCGAACTTGTCGACCGCCTTCATCAGGCCGATGTTGCCTTCCTGGATCAGGTCGAGGAACTGCAGGCCGCGGTTGGTGTACTTCTTGGCGATCGAGATCACGAGGCGGAGGTTGGCTTCCACCATCTCCTTCTTGGCCTGGCGGGCTTCGCGCTCGCCCTTCTGCACGGAGTGCACGATCTTGCGGAACTCGACGATCTCGAGACCGGTGAGGGCTGCGAGCTGATGCACCTCGTGGCGAAGGTCCTTGATGCGGTCCTTCTCGTGATGGACGAAATTCTTCCAGCCCTTGGCCGAGAGCTTCGAGACCCGGTTGAGCCAGCGCGGATCGAGCTCCGAGCCGGTGTAGTTGCGCAAGAAGTCCTCGCGCGCGACGCCATGGCTGTCGGCGAGGCGCATCAGGCGGCCCTCGTGCGAGACGAGGCGCTTGTTGATGTCGTAGAGCTGCTCGACCAGTGAATCGATGCGGGCCTGGTTCAGGCGCAGCGACTTCACCTCGACGATGATCTCGTCCTTCAGCTTCTTGTACTTGCGCTCCTGGTGCGGCGAGAGCGACTCGTTCTGGAGCTGGTTCTGGATGTCCTGCTCCTGAAGCTTGCGCAGCTTCTTGTAGCTGTCGGCGATCTTGTCGAAGATCTCGACGACCTTCGGCTTGAGCTCGGCCTCGATCGCCGCGAGCGACATCTGGTTCTCGAACTCGTCGTCGTCCATGTCGGACTCGGCGGCGGCTTCGGCCGGATCCTTCTCCTCGCCGCCTTCGACGCCGCCGGCGCCGGGCTGCGCGGCACGGAACGGGGTCGGCGACGGCGGCGCGGCGGGCGGCGCAACGAGCGACGGCGCGCCCAC
>NZ_JBFULT010000779.1:0-2744 GCF_054049755.1 Bradyrhizobium sp. P5_C11_2 | reverse complement strand
GCCTGGGGCGGTGGGTGCCGCTGCCAGACTGCCGAACAGCCCCGGGACCCAGAACGAGATGCCGCTCTCGTCGGCGCTCGCGATCTGCGGCGAAAACGTGAGAGCTGCAAACGCAATTGCGCCGAGCAGGGTCGGCTGAGAGGAACCCGCAAATCCCAACGTGCGCTTCATCTGCAATCTCCTAGCGGTTCGACGGATGCGTCGGGATTTGGCGGTCGCGAACACACTTTCCGTTTTAAGACCTGGTCCCGTCATGAGGCCTAAGCCTATCTCGAGACCGAAGGAATCGGAGTTTCGTCTACGGGCTGTCAGTAAGGCATGCTCCAGACGCGATGTCCGTTGTGAATTGGCCACATCCAAAAAATATAGTCGGGTGCTATGCCCGACAGCGTGCATAACGGCTGGCTGGCTGCGCACTGCATTCGCGCAGCCATGGGTCTTACGATTTCACCTCTCATCAAACGAAAAGATCCTCTTCCAGTCGTTCTTCATGTCCACAACGGTCCACCTGTTCGGCGCTGCAGCATCGAGAGCGACATCGAGCTTGCCGAAATGTGATTGGCGATCGTAGGCATATTCACGTTCCGCGTCGGTATGGTGGACGATCAKGCCGAACCGCGCGCCGCTGGTACCGAGCGTCGCCCATTGCAGCATTTCGAGGTCGCCATCGGAGTTACCGAATGCGGCGATCGGACGCCGGCCAATGTGGCTATTGATCCCGATCGGCTTGCCGGCCTTGTCGTCGATGAAATCGACCTCGGGCAAGCGAAATAGAACCGGTGTGCTGTCACGCATTTCATATCGGGTCTTGATTGACGATCCGACCACCTGCTCGGAAGGCACTCCATAAATCGTCTCGGTCCATGGCCGCATGAACTCGACGCCGCCACCTGACACGATAAAGGTCTTGAAGCCGTTGGCGCGGAGGTAAGCGAGCAATTCGAGCATAGGCTGATAAACGAGTTCGGTGTAGGGACGTTTGAAGCGGCCATCACGCGCGGTCGCAAGCCAGTCTGTGACGATCTTCTCAAATTCCGCTGTCGTCATGCCGGCGTGTGTCACAGCGATGATTTCGACCAGTCCTTTTTCACCGGAAGCCGCCAGCGCCTTCAGGTCGCCGTCCAGCACCGCTGCGAACGGCTGCTTGGTCTTCCAGTCCGGATGCATGGGTGCAAGAACCTTTACGCGATCGAGTGCGAAGGCCAGCTGAATATACATCGGCTGCTCGATCCAGAGCGTGCCGTCATTGTCGAAAGTTGCAACGCGTTGCTCGGACGGTACGAAATAAGGGCCGTTTTGCGTCGTGACGCGCGTGACGAAGTCGAGGATTGACGATTTGGTCGGACCGTCGTTCCAGGACGGGAGCGGATCGCGTTGTGCCTGTGCCACCGCGGAGGTGGAACGGAACGGGGCAGAGATCAAGGGAAGCAGCGCCAGCGACGAGAGCAGAATGCGGCGATCGATAACAGGAAGACGAACAGTCGGTTTCATGACGGGCTCCCTTCCGCTGCCAAGCGGGCGCACGGAAATTCKGCGCGCCCGCCATAAATCAGTCGAAGCCCTGGCGACTACCTAGTCATTGCCGCCCGAGCCGCCTCGATTTTCGCCTTCACGGCATCGAGGTTGAAGCTTGCGCCCTTTTGCATCGGCGGAAACTCGATCGCCGTCATCGCCAGCTTTTCCACCTGCTGCTGAACAAACACAAAGCGCCAGAATTCGTATTTGAACCAGTCGAAGTATTGCTGCGCGCCTTCTTTGCTCCCGTTATCGGGCCAGCCCGTGCGCTCGAACGGATCGAGGCGAAGGTTGGTGAGGTAGGGCACGTCAACCTTGGATTTTTCACCGAGCCAGCCCCTAGGCTGGTCAATGAAACGATACTTGAAGTCGTCGATGCGAACGGCACCGAGTTCGCTCTCTCCGAAGTAAAAGATTTCGTGCCGGTTCGACGGCCCCTTGCCGGTGATCATGTCCATCTGGTTATAGCCATCCAGATAGCACTTATAGGTCCTCTCACCGATCTGTTTGCCCTTCTTCAGCTCGTCTGCAATGTTTGGGTTACCGGCTGCCGCGAGGAAGGTCGGAAACCAGTCCAGACCTGAAATGATGCCGTTCTCGACCTTGCCGGCCGGCACCTTGCCCGGCCAACGGATCATGCAGGGTACACGGAAGCCACCTTCCATGACGGTACCCTTGCTCTGCGCGAAAGGCGTCTGTCCGCCATCGGGCCAGGTGAAGACCTCGGTTCCGTTGTCGGTGGTGAAGACGACGATGGTGTTGTCATCCACGCCCATATCCTTGAGCTTCTGCATCACGAGGCCGACGTCGTCATCGAGCTGCGCCATGCCGGCTTCATGTATCGACCAGCCGTTCTTGGAATTTCGTAGGGCCTGGTATTTGGGCGAGAGGTGGGTGACGATGTGCATCCGGGTCGGGTTGAGCCACAGGAAGAACGGCTTGTTGTCGGCCTTGGCCTTCTCGATGAACTTCAGCGCGAGATCGCGAATTTCGGCATCTACGGTTTCCATCCTCGGGGGATAAAGCGTCCCGGCATCCTCGATCCTCTGCTTGCCGACCTTTCCCCAGCGCGGATCGACGGTGGAATCGTCCACATCGGTCGCGTACGTATGGAGCATGTTGCGCGGACCGACGGTGTTCAGCAGATCCTGCGGGTAGTTCGGGTGCGCGGGGTCTTCCATGGCGTCGAGGTGATAGAGGTAACCGAAGAACTCGTCGAAGCCGTGCAC
>NZ_JBFULT010000778.1:0-2759 GCF_054049755.1 Bradyrhizobium sp. P5_C11_2 | reverse complement strand
CTCGGCATTCCCTGGCGCGGCGGCGTCGCCGTGCTGGGGCGCAACGGTGCCGGCAAGACCACGCTGATGAAGACCATCGTCGGCGAGCTGCCGGCGTGGAAGGGCGAGGTCGCCTTCGACGGCCGCGACATCAGCCGCCGCCGTACCGAAGAGCGCGTGCGCGCCGGCATCGGTTACGTGCCGCAGGAGCATTCGGTGTTCGCGCGCCTGTCGGTGCGCGACAATCTCGCCGTCGGCTCGCTCGCGAGCAAGAACGCCGACATGGTCGACCGCGTGCTGACGATCTTCCCCAAGCTCGGCCAGCGCCTCGACCAGCCCGCCGGCACGCTCTCCGGCGGCGAGCGCAAGATGCTGGCGATCGGCCGCGCCATGCTCGGCGAACCGAAACTGCTGCTGCTGGATGAGCCGACCGAAGGCGTCTGGATCGGCGTGATCGAGGAAATCACCGAGCGCCTGATCGAGCTCGCCAAGGAGATCGCCGTCATCATCGTCGAGCAGCACCTCGACCTCGCGCTCCGCGTCGCCGATTACGCCTACGTGCTGGACCGCGGAAGGGTCGCGCTACAGGGCGCGGCGGGTGAGGTGAGGGGGAACCCGGAGCTGCTGCGATATCTGGCGCCGTAGGGGACGCAGCTCGCCTTTGAGGCAGGCGCGACACTCTCGCCCCGACCTCAACTGTCATACCCCGCGAAGGCGGGGCATCCAGTACGCCGCAGCTTCTCGATCGATAACGACCGCCTCTGGAATACTGGATTCCCCGCCTTCGTGGGGAATGACGACGTCGGGCTTGGATGGAGCCGAGAGTAACGCGCGGAGTTGCCGCCGCCCTACTTCACCGCGGAAAACCGGCTGTCGAACGAGTTCGCCGGCACGACGGGTGCGGCACCCGCGAACTGCGCACTGCTCGTTTCAGCAGCGCCATCCGACACCGAGGGCTTCAGCGCCGGCCGCGTCGCGGCGAGGCGCGTGTCCGGCTTTACCGGCTCGGGCGGCTTCACGGCGACGACTGACTTCGGCGCCTGGGGCTGCGGGGCGGGCTTGGCGGCGGCGACTGCCGGCTTGGCGGGCGCGGCTGGCGCTGCTGCGGCCGGCGGCGGGGCCGAGGCGGTGGCCGTGGTGTCGGCGGTGCCCATGCCCATCTTGCGGGCGAGGCCGGAGAAGAAGCCGCCGGATTTCTCGGCCGGCTGAGCTGCGGCGACGCGGGTGTTGGCGGCGGGCGCGGCGACGGCGACGACCGGCTCCTCCTGCGGCGCAGAGGCTGCGGCCGCATCGAGATTCGGCTTGGGCGGATTGACGTGTCCGGGAATCGTGCCGGGCGCCTTCGACATCGCCAGCATCTGCAGCGTGTTGCCCTCGGCGCCTTCGGACAGGCCGGTCGAGCCTTCCGGAATCTTCGCGGCGAAGATCTTGTTCATGCCGCCGTCGATGCCGGTGTTCATGCGCGCCACCGGCGTGCCGCGGGAGACCAGCTTGGCGTATTCGGCCTCGTCCTTCGCCTGCTTCTCGCGCACGGCGCTGGCGACGTCCTCGGGGACCACATAGGCCGGGCATTTTGCCGAGGCATCAAACACCGGATCACGCTTGGCGTCGGGCGCCTTTGCCGCGTCGAAAACGTATTTCCGCTCGCAGAAATCGACCTTCGGCTCCTGCCGCGTCACCTCGAAATGATCGTAGCCTTCCTTGATCATCTTCCAGAAGGCCATGTTCGGATTGTTGCGGTGCTTGGCCATGTTCACCGGCGTCATCTTGAACGGATAGGCCTGGAGCTGGAACGCCTTCTGGCCGCCGAAGAACGACTCGCGGCCGAGCGAGTAGATCTCCGCGATCTGCTCGTCCGTCATCGCGTAGCAGCCGCGCGACGAACAGTCGCCGTGCACCATCAGCTGCGAGCCGGTGCGGCCGAGCGCCTTGTCGAACGCGTTCGGGTAGCCGGTGTTGAACGACAGGTAATAGGCCGATTGCGGATTCATCTGGCCGGGGTTGATCGAATAGAAACCCTCTGGCGCCTGGCGGTCGCCTTCGCGCACCTTCGGGCCGAGATCGCCGGACCAGCGGCAGATCGGATAGGTCTTGAGCAGCGCGAACTGGCCCGAGCGGGTCTGCTTCCAGACCTCGAGCTCGGCCTCCTGCTTGAACAGGCGCACCAGGATCGGCGATTGCAGGTCCATGTCCTTCTCGACCATCGCGGCGAGAAGCTTTGGCGGCACCGGCTGGTTGGCCTTGGCGTTGGTCGCGAGCGAGACCTGGTCGGTGTCGCAGCCGGCCAGCAGGACACTGGCCGTCAGCAGCGCAACCGAAGCCACAAGCGCGCGAGCAAGCGAACGAGAAATCAAGATGGACCCCACACCGTGCCGGGCAAGTCGCGCGAACCCCAATCTTGGAGCATGGCCTGACCGGACATCCGGACCCGTCGTGACGGCTTTCGTCGAGACGGGCTTTTCGAGACCAAACCCCAGCGCTTATGCCCTGAAGCCATTGATTAAAATTCTAACCTCTGGGTCATGACGTCGCAACCCGAGCGGGGATCACGAGCCCGTTGGCCCATCGGCATGGTCAACAGAGACTAAACCTGGACGCTACCTCGGCCCTTACGCTGGGCCTTACTTGGGACGCTACTTGGGCCATCCGGCCGAATTGGGACTGAGATCGCTGATTTGGGCAAAAAAAGGGTTAATGCGGGGTTACCGGGGGCGTGGGGGAGGTCTGCCGGGGCATCAAACTCGCTGTCGTCCTGGCGAAAGCCAGGACCCATAACCCCA
>NZ_JBFULT010000777.1:0-2783 GCF_054049755.1 Bradyrhizobium sp. P5_C11_2 | reverse complement strand
GTGCGGATCGCACCCTGCTGCGCTTCCATGGCCGCAGCCGGATCCTGGACCTTGAAGTCGTCCTCCTGACCGGCAACGATCCGATGCCGCTGCCGCAGCAGGTTCTCGATCTCGGATCGTGCCCCCTGCATCTGACCGTCGGCGGCCACCTTCGCAATGATGTAGGCGACCGAATCCCGGTTGATGTTGCTGGCGCTGCCGAGGAAGCGCAGCTTGGCCGTGGTGAGGGGGACGAAGGCGACATCATCTTGCGCGGGTCCCTTGCGATCGAGCACGCCGACCACTTCGAGCGGGACCTTCATGATCCTGATCTGCGCGCCGATGGGATCATCGCCCGGCGCGAACAGCTCGCGCGCGACGGTGCTGCCGAGGATCACGACTTTGCCGGCGGCGGCCTCTTCGGCATTGGAAAAATAACGTCCGGACGCGAGCTGCCAGTCGCGCACCATGAAGTGCCCGGTCGTCGTGCCATTGATCGTCGTGTTCCAGTTCTTGCTTTCGTGGATGATCTGGGCCGTTCCGGCGATCGAGCCGGCCGCGGCCTGGATTTCCGGAATCTGCTCGAGGATGGCCTGCACGTCGCTTTCGGTCATCGTCAGCTTGGAACCTTCCTTGAGACGCACGCCGCCCTGGAAGACGGCGCCGGGCGTGATCATCAGCACGTTGGCGCCGATCGAGCGGATCTGCTCCTGGAGGCGAAGCTGCGCGCCGGACCCGATGGCAAAGACCGTCACGATCGAGGCGACGCCGATCACGATGCCGAGCATGGTGAGAAAGCTGCGCAGCGGGTTGAGCCGCAGGGCGTGCAGGGCGATCTGAAACCCCTGAAGCATCGTCATGATGCAACGCTCCGTTTCGGTAGCAGCGGAGCCAGCGTTTCGTCGCTGACGAGCTCGCCGTCATGCAGGCGGATGGTGCGCCGGCACTGGGTCGCGATGCCGGGATCGTGGGTAATCATCACGATGGTCTGGCCGGTCCGGTTGAGTGCGGCAAACAGCGCCAGAATCTCGGCGCCGGTGCGGCTGTCGAGTGCGCCGGTCGGCTCGTCCGCGAGCACGATCAGCGGAGAGGCGATCAGCGCGCGCGCGATCGCGACGCKCTGCTGCTCGCCGCCCGACAGCTGGCGCGGAAAGTGATGCGCCCGATGCAGCATGCCGACGGCTTGCAGGCTCTGTTCGGCGCGCGCGAGGCGCTCCTTGCGGCCCACCCCGCAATAGACCAATGGCAGGGCGACGTTCTCGATCGCGTTGTGGCGCGCGAGCAGGTTGTAGGACTGGAACACGAAGCCGATGCTGCGGGCGCGCAAGGTTGACCTGCGGTCTTCCGAGAGGTCGGCGACGTTCGCTCCCTTGAGATAGACCGCGCCCTCGTTCGGCAGATCGAGCAGTCCGATCATGTTCATCAGCGTGGACTTGCCGGAACCGGACGGTCCCATGACGGCGAGGATCTCGCCCTGATCGATGTCGAAGCTGACATTGCGTACCGCAGCCACTGCGATCCCGTCCGTGCGATAGGTCCTGCCGACGGATCGGAGGCTGATGAGGGGCAGGGTGGCTGTCATGATCCGAACCTGATGCCGAGAAATTCCATGCCGGCCGGCCGGATCGCCTGTCCGACCGCGACCTGGCTGCCCTCGACCAATTCCCCGCTCCTGAGCGCGACCTGTTCGGTGCCCGCCGCTCCGACAGTCACGGGGATGCGCTGAAGCGCGCCGTTGGCGGTCCGCACCCAGACGCCGTTGCGTCCGGGGGCTGYGTCTGCCCGCGCGCCCTGGGGCTGGAAGCGCAGCGCGGCCAGCGGCACTTTCAGCACGTTGTCCTGCTGCTCGATCACGATCTTGACCAGGGCAGTCATTCCGGGCAGCAGCGCGCCGTCGAGATTGGAGGTCGACAGGACGACCGTATAGGTCACCACGTGCTGTTGGTTCTGCGGCGCCTTGCGCACCTGCCGCACCGCCGCCTCGAAGCGGCGGTCGGGATAGGCATCGACCGTGAAGTGAGCGCGCTGGCCGGGCGCGATGCGCCCGATATCGGCTTCGTCGACCAGGGCGTGGATTTCCATGTCCTCCAGGCGGTGGGCGACCACGAAGGTCGTGCGGGACTCGAGGCCGACCGCGAGCGTCTGGCCTTCGTTGACGAATCTGCCGACCACGACGCCGTCGATCGGCGAGCGGATCACGGTGCGGTCGAGATCGGCCTGGGCCGCCGCGAGGACGGCGGCTTTCTCCGGCACCGCCATTCTGGCCTGGTCCAGCTCGGCCTCGATCCGGCGGACGTCGGCGCGGGCGCCGTCCACCGAGAAGGCATTGAGGGACATCATGACCTCGGCCTCGCGCTCCTGGGCCACACGCGCGGTGAATTCCGTCTGCGCGTCGTCGACCGTCGACGTTGCCACGACATTTTGCGACTGGAGCGCCAGCTTGCGTTGCAAGGTCTTCTGCGCCGACGCCTTGACCGCCTGGGCGCTGTCGAGCTTGGCGACGAGGACGTCCCTGCTGCCCTTGGCGTTTTGCAGATCGATCCTGGCGCGATCGAGCTTGGCGCGCTGGATGTCGACCAGGGAGTCGGCAACCGCCAGTGCTGCTTTGGCTTCATCGACCTTGGCTGCGAAACTACGGGGATCGATCAGGGCAAGCGGCTGGTCCTTGCTGACGGTGTCGTTGAAGTCGACATAGACGCGGGCGAGCTGTCCGGACAGTTGCGAGCCGACCTCGATCGTCTTGACGGGTTGCAGGGCGCCCGTGACGGTGACCGTCTGCTCGATGCTGCCGCGCTGGATTGCGG
>NZ_JBFULT010000776.1:0-2788 GCF_054049755.1 Bradyrhizobium sp. P5_C11_2 | reverse complement strand
GACCTTCAAGGCCTCGACCCAATGCTGCCCAAGCGTTTCCGCACGGGATCCATCGATTATGGATGTATTGATTGAGGGCCTAGTCCGAACCTCGGTGCGAGTGTTGCTTGGCAGGAATCCGGTCATCTCGGCAGGTAGTTCGAGACCTCACGCCAGCGGTCTGACAGCACACCGGCCGACACCAGCATCTATCTCGTCGCTCGAATAGCCGATCTCGGCGGCGATCTTCCTGGAGTGGGTGCCGTACCGAACCGCAGGCTTGAGACGACGTAACGAATTGGCTGCCGCCCGCACCCAGGTCGGCGCCTTGATCCGCCAGCATCATGGCTGCCAGCGGTCCTGCGATGTAGTGGCCAATCTCAATCACCTTGACACCCGCGAGTGGACGGTCGGCTGTCCCGGTCATGCAAAACCTCATGAAAGTCGTTTGAAGCAACCAATTTGGTAAATACGCGATTGCTAGTCTTGTCTTCGCGCAGCGAAAATCATGCAAGTCGTTGTGCCATGCGCAAGAAGCTTGCCCACGTTATCGACGATGCGACCCTCGGCGGTAGCGCCCTGTCTGCCACGGTGAACGACGAGGCCAGAGGCGATAACGGGCCCCGGTCCCGGCTTTAGTGGACGTGCGAGATTCACATTGAAGTTTGTTGTCGTGAAACTCTCGCCTTCATCAAGCGTCGTGTGAACGGCACAGGACATCGCCGAGCTCAAGATCACGGCGAGGTAACCACCGTGCACGACTCCTCCCGGGTTTGCGAACTGTGGCCCGGGCCAGGCGGTAAACTCCGTGCTGCCGTGCCTTGCCGCGGACAACTGGAATTCCAGTGGCTTGCAAATGGGAGCGGCTGGCGCCCCCGTGCGCAAAAGCTCGCGGAAGAACTTTAGTCCTTCGTTCTCTGGCGATGCAGGACACTCGTCGCCCATCATCATGGTTTCCTTCCTTGCAGGATCAACCGGCAGGCCAAGCTAAAAGTCCAGTTTCCGGCCAGCGCCGCGCCTAATGCAGCTTCGCCGACCGCGAAAAGCGCGGCGGCGTGCTGCGTGCCGTCCATCCGTGGCGATGCTTAGCTCACGTGGCCGGACAGCGACGGCTTAAGCACATATTTTCCCGTCGCCTGCCGAGTTTCCATGATGCGGTGAGCTTCGGCGGCTGCTTCGAGAGGCAGCCGCCCGGCAACCTCGACGTGAAGGCGCTTTTCGGTGACAAGTCCCGCAACGGTATCGAAGGCCCTCTGCGCTTGATCCGGCCGGGTCTTGAACCAGTGACTGACGTAATAGCCAACCACCGTTTGGTTCATCGGCATTAGGCGCTGGGCGACAAAAGAAGAGGGCCGCCTGCTGGCGGTCCCATAAACGACGAGGCGCCCGAATGGGGCGAGCGCGGCGAGAGCCTGGTCGAAAAATGAGCCCCCCACCATGTCGAGAACGACATCGGCCCCGCGTCCCCCGGTAAGCCGTTTCACCTCGCGCGGCCAATCAGCGGCGGCATAGTCGACGGCGTAGTCGGCGCCCCGCGCCAAGGCTTGCTGCCGCCGTTCGGGTGTGCTGGCGCCGGCAATAACGCAGCCGGCGTCCAGAATCTTGGCGAGCTGAATTGCGTAGTTGCCAACGCCTCCGGCGCCGCCGGGAATAAAAACAGATTCGCCGGGCGTAATCCGTCCAGCTTCCTTGAGCATTTGAAAAGCGGTTACACCGGCAACGACAAGCGTGGAGGCGACGTCAAGATCGAGTCTTGGGTCCAGTTTGATGACGTTGTCGACGCCGGCGAGGGCGTACTCAGCGTAGCCGCCAAGACCGTCACCGCCGAAAAAAGCAAAGACCCGATCACCGGGATGCAGCGCTGTGACGCCCTGGCCAACGGCGTCTATGACACCGGCGGCTTCGCTGCCAAGGATCGCCGGCAAAGGTGTCGGCAGTGGATAAGGATCACCGCGCCGACGCACGATATCGGCGTAATTTACGCTCGCGGCTTCGATCCGGATGAGCACTTCGTCAACCCCGGGCTGCGGCTTCAAAACCTCTTCCACCCGAAGCCCCTCGGCATCACCGTAGGCATGCAACACTACCGCCTTCATGGATCCGCATCCTCCATTATGACACTTGTCCTAACGCTGTGGCACACATAAATAAGACAGTCGTCCTAGTCAACTGCCATGACAGCCCATTCGCCGCGCGAACAGATGATTTTAGCCGCCATGTCCCTCTTTCAGAGGGAGGGCTATGCCGCGGCCTCATGGCGGCGGCTGGTCCAGGAGTCGGGAGCGCCCTGGGGCTCCGCCTATCACTATTTTCCGGACGGTAAGGAGCAGGTCGGCGTCGCCGCTCTCGAATGGGCTTCACAGAGTGTCGCTGCGGGCATGGCCCAGTGTTTCCCCGAAGGCGGCCGCGCTGCGGACGGTATCCGCAAATTGTTTGCGGGTAGCGCGGCGCACTTGGCGAAGTCCGGGTTCACCGCCGGCTGCCCCGTGTGCACCGTTGCACTGGAAACTGCACCCCACTCTGAGGCGCTCACTAAAGCCTGCAAAAACGCTTTCAGTCTCTGGCAGCAAACGATTGCTGATGGCTTGATCCGATGCGGAACTGCCCCGAAGAATGCGGAGACCCTCGCGCCAGTGATCTTGGCGGCCTTTGAAGGTGCTCTCGTTCAGGCGCGCGTGGCACAATCTCAGGAGCCTTTGCGCGCGTGTGRGGCTCAGATTGCCCGGCTTTGCGACTGAGAGCTTCGACTAGGCTCTACGTCCGTTGAGGGTCAAAATGCGAAGAACTCAACCTGAGCAAATCTTGTCCG
>NZ_JBFULT010000775.1:0-2790 GCF_054049755.1 Bradyrhizobium sp. P5_C11_2 | reverse complement strand
GACTCGACGTCACGCCATTCGGTACTGGCACTTCCCACAATGGAGAGATCACGCGGTATGGCTCCCGGCCTGCGCCGGGACGACAGCGGTGGGCTTTGAGATAGCCGGACTTACCCGTCGATCTTCGCCGGGCGCAGCTCGACCGACTCGCCGCAGCCGCAGGCGGAGACCTGGTTGGGGTTGTTGAAGACGAATTGGGCCTGCATCTTGTCGGCCTTGTAGTCCATCTCGGTGCCGAGCAGGAACAGCACGGCCTTGGGATCGACCAGGATCTTGACGCCCTTGTCCTCGACGACCTCGTCGGTCGGGCGGATATCATGGGCGTATTCGACGGTGTAGGACTGACCGGCGCAGCCGCCGTTCTTCACCCCGACGCGCAGGCCCACGATCTCGGAATCGGCGCGGCTCGTCAGCTCGCCGATGCGCTGCGCTGCAGCGTCCGTCAGCCGCATGACCTGCGGACGCGGCCGCTTCGGCTTGGGGGTGGAAGCTGGTGTGGAGCCTGACGAAATCTGGGTCATGTCAATGATGTGGTCCGTTGCGGCGCGAATTCAATGCCGAGGATTCAAAGCAAGCGTTACGCGTCACCACATGTTGAGCACGAGGCGGGCCTCGTCGCTCATGCGTTCGGGCGACCACGGCGGCTCCCAGACCACCTTGACGTCGACCACGCCGACGCCGGGGACGCTGGCAACGGCGTTCTCGACCATGGTCGGCAGCTCTCCGGCGGCCGGGCAGTTCGGCGTCGTCAGGGTCATCTGGACGTCCACCGAGCGGTCGTCCTTGATCTCGACCTTGTAGATCAGGCCGAGCTCGTAGATGTCGGCCGGAATTTCCGGGTCGAACACGGTCTTCAGCCCGGCGATGATCTCCGTGGTGAGACGCTCGGTCTCCTCCGGCGGCAGCGCCGACTGGGTTTCCATCGGATTGGCTTTGACTTCGGCCGTGTCACTCATGCGAACAAATCCCGCGCCTTCAACAGCGCCTGTGCCAGATGATCGACTTCTTCCCGCGTATTATACATGCCGAACGAGGCCCGGCATGTCGCCGTCACGTTGAACCGCTCTAAAAGCGGCATCACGCAATGGGTGCCGGCGCGCACCGCGATGCCCTGACGGTCGATCACGGTGGCGACGTCATGGGCGTGCGCGCCCTTGAGCTCGAAGGAGATTACCGGGCCCTTGCCGCGCGCCGTGCCGATCAGCCGCAGCGAGTTGATCTCGCGCAGCTTCTCCTGGGCGTAGGTGGTGAGATCGTGCTCGTGGGCGGCGATGCGCTCCTTGCCGATCGAATTGACGTAGTCGATGGCGGCGCCAAGGCCGACCGCCTCGACGATCGCGGGCGTGCCGGCCTCGAACTTGTGCGGGGGGTCGCCATAGGTGACGATCTCGCGCGAGACCTCGCGGATCATCTCGCCGCCGCCGTTATAGGGACGCATCGCGACAAGGTGGTCGTACTTGGCCCAGAGGATGCCGATGCCGGTGGGACCGTAGACCTTGTGGCCGGTGAAGACGTAGAAGTCGCAGCCGAGGTCCTGGACGTCGACGGGCAGATGCACCGCGCCCTGGCTGCCGTCGACCAGCACGGGAATGCCGCGGGCATGGGCGATCTTCACGACGTCCTTGATCGGCACGATGGTGCCGAGCGCGTTCGACATCTGCGTGATCGCGACCAGCTTGGTCTTCGCCGTCAGCAGCTTCTCGAACTCGTCGATGAGGAAATTGCCCTCGTCGTCGACCGGTGCCCATTTGATCACGGCGCCGTGGCGCTCGCGCAGGAAGTGCCAGGGCACGATGTTGGAGTGGTGCTCCATGATCGAGATGACGATCTCGTCGCCCGCCTTGATGTTCGGCTCGCCCCAGGACGAGGCGACCAKGTTGATGGCCTCCGTCGCGTTGCGGGTGAAGATCACTTCCTCAGTGCGGGACGCGTTGATGAACTGCGCGACCTTGGTGCGGCCGCCCTCATAGGCTTCGGTCGCGGCGTTGGCGAGGTAATGCAGGCCGCGATGGACGTTGGCGTATTCGGACGTATAGGCCTGCGTCATGCGGTCGAGCACGGACCGCGGCTTCTGCGCCGAGGCCGCGTTGTCGAGATAGACCAGCGGCTTGCCGTAGACCTGCATGGCTAGCGCCGGGAAATCCTCGCGTACGCGCGCCACGTCGTAGGCGCCGTTCTTGACTGCCGGATGCGTGCTCATGACCGCTGCTCCAGCCAGCGCTCGGCGATGCCGATCACATGCTCGCGCAGATCATCATCGGCGATCTGCTCGATCGCCTCGCCGACGAAGGCCTGGATCAGCAGCGCCTGGGCCTGCTTCTCCGGCAGGCCGCGCGCCTTCAGATAGAACAAGAGGCTGTCGTCGAGCGCGCCGGCGGTGGCGCCGTGGCCGCAGGAGACGTCATCGGCGAAGATTTCCAGCTCCGGCTTGTTGTCAGCCTCGGCCTCGTCGGAGAGCAGCAGCGCCCGCGTCATCATCTTGCCGTCGGTCTTCTGCGCGTCGGGACGGACGATGATGCGGCCCTGGAACACCGAATGGGCGCGGTCGTCGATCACGGCGCGGAAGATCTCGCGGCTGACGCAGTTCGGCACGGCATGGTCGACCACCAGCGTGGTGTCGCCGTGCTCGGTCTTCTTCAGGAGGTTGACGCCGTTGATCGCGAGATCGCTGCCCTCGCCGGCCAAGGTGATGAAGCCCTGGAGGCGGCTGACCGCGGCGCCGCTGGTCATGTTGAAGAAGTTGACCTTGGTGTTGGCGCCGACGGTGACGAAGTGCGAGGTGATGTTCAC
>NZ_JBFULT010000774.1:0-2802 GCF_054049755.1 Bradyrhizobium sp. P5_C11_2 | reverse complement strand
CGACTGGAGCGATAATTTCACCTCGGGCGGCGAAGAGGGCTGCAAGATTAGCAAATTATCGGATACCGCTCCTGGCAGCATCAGACTTGATGTGGTCTGCGAGTCCGCTGACAGGGAAGGACATCCGTACAAGGAGATCATTCTCCTGAAGAAGGTCGACGAGAAGACGATCTTCGTTCGCGAGACCCAAGACGGGAAGTTCAAGCGGCCCGGCGGTTCGATGGCCTATTGTCCGGACAGCGCGCAGCGCATGTATAGCGAATCCAGAAAGAAAGGCTGATCTGAGCTCCGGCGATTTTTCACGGCCCGCCGGTTCAAGCGTCGCGCCCGGCAGCACCACTGCCCAAGCCCCCCGGATAAACGATGATGCGCTCGATCCGGTGAATCAGTTCGAGCACGCCATCCTCGCCATTCTCGATCGGCTGGGCCGCCTTGCCCCAGCCGCGATCCAGGATCGCATTGGCGGCCGAGACGCGGGCGGCCGGCGTTGCGTCGTCGCTGCGCATGATGCCAACGAGCACCCTGAGCGCGGTCCTGGTGTGGCTGCGCGCAAGCGAGCGGATTTCGGTCAGCGTGCGCGCGCTGGACGTCTTCCTTCGCGCGGGGACGCGGACCGGCTCACTCACAAGCGCAATTTCCATCTCCTCGCTCACGAGAACATCTCCCACAGCACGATTGCAACCAGGCCCGCGAGCGCGAGCGATATCAGATAGGCGGTCATCGTCTCTCCCCGAAAAAGAAATGCGCGGCAGATCGCGTGACGAAGCGCGATCGTTTCGGGCGCGAATCCTATCTCCGTGTCTCCGGAGACCGCAGCGGCGCGAGCAACAGGCCCAGCGCCGCGGGCCGGCACGTTCGCGCGTGCACGGCCAATAAACTGGTTCGGACGGCGGCGCGCCGATCGGCGCTCCATGTATGCGAGTGCGTGGCCATAATGCGGCCGCCGTCCGATCTCGAACCGAGACGAAAAAACCCGCGGCGGATGTTATCCGCGCGGGTGAACCAAACTCGTCTCGATGATGTCATTCTGCCGGTGTTTTGCCCGACGTGTCAAATCCTGTGTTGGCGAAACTGTCGTCACACGAAGCGGACATGAAAAAGCCCGCCGCGGATCGTTTCCGCGCGGGCTTAGTCAAACTCGTTTCGATGATGCCATTCTGCCGGTGTTTTGCCCGACGTGTCAAACCCTGTGTTGAGCGAGATTGTCGTCATACGAAGCGGACATGAAAAAGCCCGCCGCAGATTGCTCCGCGCGGGCCGAACCAAACTCGTTTCGATGATGCCATTCTGCCAGTGTTTTGCCCGACGTGTCAAACACCGCCGACTGCAAGAGAGAACGCTCTCCCTCCCAGCTCAATATGTGGTGCACAAGGGGCTTGCTTCAARTCCCCGACCATCGCGTAGAACCCCCGACCCAAACAACAAGTCGAGGGGTCACGACATGCCTGTACTGCTTCCGACGTCCCCGTCGCGCGGCCGGACTGAGCGCACCGCAAGGAACTCGGCGCCTGCCAACCATGCCGTGGTGATTGCCGGCGGCGGGCCGACCGGACTGATGCTGGCCGCCGAACTCGCCCTCGCGGGTGTCGACGTCGCCATTGTCGAGCGGCGCGCAAACCAGGAGCTGGTTGGTACGCGCGCCGGCGGATTGCACGCGCGCACAATCGAGATCCTCGATCAACGCGGCATCGCTGGCCGCTTCCTGCGTGAAGGACAAGTCACCCAGCTCGCAGGCTTCGCATGGACCCGGCTCGACATCAGCGACCTCCCCACCCGGCACGCTTACGGGCTCGCGCTGCGGCAGAGCCACATCGAGCGTATTTTGGCCGGCTGGGTCGAGGAGCTCGCGGTGCCGGTCTATCGGCGGCGCGAGGTGACCGGCTTCATTCAGGACGAGACCGGCATCGACGTCACGCTGTCCGGCGGCGAGACATTGCGCGCAAATTGTCTGGTCGGCTGCGACGGCGGCCGTAGCCTGGTGCGCAGGGCCGCCGGCATCGACTTCGCCGGTTTCGGCCCGACGCTCAGCAACCTCATGGCCGAGGTCGAGACGGGCGAGGAGCCGGTCTGGGGCCTGCGTCATGACGCGCTCGGCTTTCACGGCCTCAGCAAATCGGAGAGCGGGCGAGTTCTGGTCGTCGTGACGGAAGCGACGCTCGAGCGCAGCGGCGAGCCCACGATGCGCGATCTCAGCGACGCGCTCGTCGCCGTGTACGGCACGGACTTCGCGCTCAAGAATCCCGCCTGGATCTCCCGCTTCACCGATGCGAGCCGGCAGGCTGCGTCCTATCGCAAGGGGCGCGTGCTGCTCGCCGGCGATGCCGCGCATATCCATCACTCCGTGGGCGGACAAGGCCTCAACACCGGCGTGCAGGATGCCGTCAATCTCGGCTGGAAGCTCGCGCAGGTGGTCAAGGGCATTTCGTCGGACAGCCTGCTCGACAGCTACCACGCCGAACGCCATCCCGTCGCAGCGCGCGTGCTGCGCAACACCATGGCGCAGATCGCCCTGCTTCGCCGCGGCGACGACGGCCTCAAGGCCGCGCGCGACGTCGTGTCCGACCTGCTCGCCATGGCTGAGCCGCGCAACCACGTTGGCGCGATGATGAGCGGGCTCGACATTCAGTACGATCTCGGCGAGGGGCACGCGCTGCTCGGGCGGCGCATGCCCGATCTCGATTTGACGATCGAAGGACGCCCATCGAGATTATTCACCCTGCTGCATGGCGCGCGAGGCTTGCTGCTCAATCTTGGCAAGGCCGGCGGCCTCGACATCGAACCCTGGTCAGATCGGATCAATCT
>NZ_JBFULT010000773.1:0-2805 GCF_054049755.1 Bradyrhizobium sp. P5_C11_2 | reverse complement strand
AAATACACCATCGATGCGGGCCGCGCCCGCACGCTGCCCGGCGTCGCGCTGATTCTGACCGCGGACGATGTTGCGGATCTCGGCAATCTGCCCTGCCTGTTCAATCTCGAGACCGATCCATTCACCGGCCCGCCTTACCCGATCCTGGCCAAGGACGAGGTGCGCCATGTCGGCGATTCYATCGCCTTCGTGGTCGCCGAGACCATCGACCAGGCCCGCGACGCGATCGAGGCCATCGAGGTCAAGTGGAGCCCGCTGCCGGCGGTGACCGGCGTCGTCAACGCGGTGAAGAAGGGTGCGCCGCAGGTCTGGCCGGACAAGGCCGGCAATGTGCTGTTCGACGTTTCGATCGGTGACAAGACAGCGACCGAAGCCGCGTTTGCGAAAGCGCATGCGGTCGCCGAAATCTCCATCGTCAATCCGCGCGTGGTCGCGAGCTTCATGGAGACGCGCGCCGCCGTCTGTGAATACGACGCCAAGGCCGATTATCTGACGCTGACCGTCGGCAGCCAGGGCAGCCACCGCCTGCGCGACATCCTCTGCCAGAACGTGCTCAATATCCCGACCGAGAAGATGCGGGTGATCTGCCCCGATGTCGGCGGCGGTTTCGGCACAAAGCTGTTTCCGTATCGGGAATACGCCCTGATGGCGGTCGCCGCGCGCAAGCTGAAGAAGGCCGTGAAATGGGCGGCCGATCGCTCCGAGCACTTCATGGGCGATGCGCAGGGCCGCGACAATGTGACCACCGCGRAGATGGCGCTTGCCGAGGACGGCAAGTTCATCGCCATGGATTGCGACCTGATGGGCGACATGGGCGCCTATCTGTCGACCTTCGGGCCCTACATTCCGCATGGCGGCGCCGGCATGCTGCCGGGCCTCTACGACATCCAGGCCTTCCACTGCCGGGTGCGCACCATCTTCACCCACAGCGTGCCGGTGGATGCCTATCGCGGCGCGGGCCGCCCCGAGGCGGCCTATGTCATCGAGCGCCTGGTCGATGCCTGCGCCCGCAAGCTCGGCATGACGCCCGACGCGATCCGCCGCAAGAACTTCATCCAGCCGAAGGCGCTGCCGTACAAGACCGCCACCGGCAAGGTCTACGATTCCGGCGATTTCGCCGCGCATCTGAAGCGCGCGATGGAGATCGGCGAATGGAAGGAGTTTTCCAAGCGCGCCAAGCTCGCCAAGAAGCAGGGCCTGATCCGCGGCATCGGCCTGGCGAGCTATGTCGAGATCTGCGGCGTGATGGGGGAAGAAACCGCCAATGTGCGGCTCGACCCCAATGGCGACGTCACCGTCCTGATCGGCACCCAATCGAGCGGGCAGGGCCACCAGACCGCCTACGCGCAGATCGTCGCCGAACAGTTCGGCTTGCCGCCGGAGCGCGTGCACGTCCGCCAGGGCGACACCGCCGAGATCGCGACCGGCCTCGGCACCGGCGGCTCGGCCTCGATTCCCACCGGAGGCGTCTGCGTCGAGCGCGCCTCGGGCGAGCTCGGCAACAAGCTGAAGGAATTCGCCGCGCAGGCACTGGAAGCGAGCATCGGCGACCTTGAAATCACCGACGGCGTGATCCGTATCGCCGGCACCGACCGCTCGATCTCGTTTGCCGATCTGGCCAAGCGGCCCGGCGCCGATCCATCGAAGCTGAACGGCAGCGCGACCTTTGCCAGCGCCGACGGCACCTATCCCAACGGCACTCATCTGGCGGAGGTCGAGATCGATCCGGCCACCGGCATCATCAAGATCGTCAACTATGTGATCGTCGACGATTTCGGCAAGACGCTCAATCCGCTGCTGCTGGCCGGGCAGGTGCATGGCGGCGCCATGCAGGGCATCGGCCAGGCACTAATGGAGCAGGTGATCTACGGCGCCGGCGACGGCCAGCTCATCACCGCCACCTACATGGACTATGCGCTGCCGCGGGCGGCCGACGGGCCGTCCTTCGTGTTCGAGACCGCCAACGTTCCCTGCAAGACCAATCCGCTGGGGGTAAAGGGGGCGGGCGAGGCCGGCGCGATCGGCTCCTGCCCGGCCATCGTCAACGCCATCGTCGACGGGCTCTGGCGCGAATACAAGATCGACCACATCGACATGCCGGCGACGCCCGAGCGGGTGTGGATCGCCATCAACGAGCACCATCGCCGCCACAGCCTCTAGGCCATGATCTCCGCGCGCGGGAATAAACGCCCGCCGCGGGGTTCTAGTCAGCGGTGGGCCATGCCTCCCGCAAGGCGCGGCCTCCTCCCCAAACCGTCTGCGAGCCCGGAGAAAAACACCTATGAAACGGACGATGATTGTCGTGAGCACCCTGCTGCTGGGTGCGGGCGCCGTGATGGCGCAGCAGGAGCTTGCCGTTCAGCAGGACAATCTGATGCGCTCGATCGCCAAGAACCAGTATGGCGTCATCCAGAAGATGACGAAGGGCGAGATCCCCTTCGACCAGAAGGCCGCCGATCAGGCCATCGCCAACATCGAAGCCGACGTCGCCAAGATCGCAAAAACCTTCGAGGTCAATCCCAAGCAGGACGTGGTGAACGCCACCTACGGCGCGTCACCAAAGGTCTGGCAGAACAAGGCCGATTTCGACGCCAAGATCCCGCCGGTGCAGAAGGCGATCGCCGACGTCAAGGGCAAGATCACCGATCTGGCGAGCCTCAAGGCCGCCTACACCAGCATCAACGACCGCTGCACCGACTGCCACGAGACGTATCGGGTCAAGCTGAAGTAGCGCCCGACATTTTCCCACGCTCGACCTCGTAGCCCGGATGGAGCGCAGCGAAATCCGGGAAGCGTGCGCGAGCC
>NZ_JBFULT010000772.1:0-2806 GCF_054049755.1 Bradyrhizobium sp. P5_C11_2 | reverse complement strand
ATCTGATGCTCTGGGTGTTCGGCGGCGACTTCTATCAGATCCAGACGCCGGCCTGGCTGGTCGGCCCGATCCAGCTGCCGCTGCTCACGGCCGTGAAATCCTCCGGCGAGCCGGTCTACCTGCAATACCCGCTGGTGCGGCTCGTGATCTTCGTCGCATCCGCGGCGATAGGCATCGCGATGTGGCTCGCGCTCAACCGCACACGGATCGGCATGATCGTGCGCGCCGGCGTCGACGACCGCGACATCCTGGCCGCGACCGGCGTGCGGATCCAACTCGTGTTCGTGCTGGTGTTCGCACTTGGCGCGGGCCTTGCCGGCATCGCCGGCGTCGTCGGAGGAACCTTCCAGTCGCTCTCACCGGGCGAGGATACGCGCTTCCTGCTCGCCTCGCTCGTCGTCGTGATCGTTGGCGGCATGGGATCGATCCCGGGAGCTGCGCTCGGCGCCGTCATCATCGGCCTCGCCGAGCAGCTTGGCTCGGTCTACATCCCGACCTACGCCATCGTCGTCACCTTCCTGATCATGGTGCTCGTGCTGGCCGTGCGGCCGCAGGGCCTGCTCACGAGGCGATGAGATGTCGCTGTTACAGAGCACCCAGCTTCGTGCAGAGCCGGCCGCAACAGCGGCGCGGCGCGCCTTCATCCGGGCCTGGCCGGAATTCCAGAATCCGGCAGTGTGGCTGGTCGCGCTGATCCTCGTGATCATGCCGCTGATCGCCAACAGCTTTTTCCTGATCGAGATCTTCGGCACCACCCTGATCCTGGGCATCATCGCGCTCAGCCTGATGTTCCTCGCCGGCTATGGCGGCATGGTCAGCCTGATGCAGCTCACGATCGCGGGCTTTGCCGGCTACATGGTCGCGGTGTTCGGCGTCAGCGGCAACGCCAATATCAGCCTGGGCTGGCCGTGGTGGCTTGCGACCCCGATGGCACTGGTGCTGGCAACGATCTTCGGCACGCTCGGCGGCGCGCTCGCGGTGCGCACCGAGGGGATCTACACCATCATGATTACGCTGGCGATCGGCGCCGCGTTCTACTATTTCACCAACCAGAACTGGGCGATCTTCAACGGCCATACCGGGATCAACACGGTCGCCACGCCGCATTTCTGGGGCGTCGACTGGCGCTCCGACATCGCCTTTTACTATGTGACGCTCGGCGTCGCGGCGATCTGCTATTTCGCGATCCAGTACGTCTCGCGCGCGCCGTTCGGCCTCGCCTTGCAGGGCGTTCGCGACAATTCCCGCCGCATGGCCACGCTCGGCTTCAACACCAACGCGCACCGCATCGCGGCCTACGCCTTCGCCGCCTTTATTGCGGCGCTCGGCGGTGTGCTGCAGGTCTGGAACTACCGACAGATCTCGCCCGGCTCGGTCAGCGTGGGCGCCTGCATCGATATATTGATCATCGCCGTGGTCGGCGGCATCACGCGGCCGATCGGCCCCTTCATTGGCGCCTTCATCTTCGTCCTGCTGCGCACCTTCGCGATCGACCTGCTGGTCAAGTTCGGGCTCGACGGAAATCGCTTCCGGCTCCTGATCGGGCTCGGCTTCCTCGCCATCGTGCTATGGTCCTCCGACGGCGTGATCGGCCTCTGGGAGCGCTGGCGACGCCGCGATACCGCTTCGGCGACGCGTTCACGCGGAGGCCGCCATGGATAGCGTCGCGCAGCGGCTGTCTGCGGTCGGTGCCGGCGCGGCGCTGGAGCTGCGCGGCGTGACACGGCTGTTCGGCGCGCTTGCGGCGTTGACCGATGTCACCATCACCGTGCGACCCGGCGAACGACGCGCGGTGCTCGGCTCGAATGGCGCCGGCAAGACCACGCTCTTCAATTGCATCACCGGCGACTTTCCACCCTCCTCCGGCACGATCCGCTTCTTCGGCGAGGACATCACCCAGTTCCCGCCCCATGAACGCATTCGTCGCGGGCTGCGCCGCACCTACCAGATCTCCGCACTGTTCCCTGGCCTCACGGTGCAGGACAATGTCTACCTGGCGTGCCGCGGCGTCTCGCGCGGGCGGTTCTCGTTGCTCCGCCCGGGGCTGAACGATGCGCTGATGCACGCAACCGAAACATTGGTGCAGGCGGTGCATCTCACCGCCGTGAAGGACCAGCGCGTCGCCGAGCTCGCGCACGGCGAGCAGCGCCAGCTCGAGATCGCGCTCGCGCTCGCCGGAGCGCCGCGCTTCATCCTGTTCGACGAGCCGGCGGCGGGCCTGTCGCCGACCGAGCGGCGCGAGCTTATCGAGATCCTGACCTCGCTGCCCGCGCATATCGGCTACATCAYCATCGAGCACGACATGGACGTTGCGCTGCGCGTGGTCGAGAGCGTGACGATGATGCACAACGGCCGCATCTTCAAGGAAGGCCTGCCAAGCGAGATCGAGTCCGATCCCGAGGTCCAGGAGCTGTATCTCGGAGGCGGCCATGAATGACCGCCGCACCGCGCCCGCGCTGGAGGTGAAAGGTCTCGACGTCTACTATGGGCACTCTCATGCGCTGCAGGGCGTCGACCTCACGCTCGATACCGGCGTGTTCTCCGTGGTCGGCCGCAACGGCATGGGCAAGACCACGCTGTGCAAGGCGATCATGGGCCTGGTTCGCGCCAGCGGCGGCTCGATCCGCATTCGCGGCGAGGAGGTCACGCGGCTGAACCCGGCACGCATCGCGCGGCTCGGCGTTGGCTACGTGCCGCAGGGCCGGCGCCTCTGGCGATCGTTGACCGTCGACGAGCATTTGCAGCTTGCGGCCGGCATGCGGCGCGGTCCCTGGACGGTCGAGCGCGTCTACGACACCTTCCCGCG
>NZ_JBFULT010000771.1:0-2806 GCF_054049755.1 Bradyrhizobium sp. P5_C11_2 | reverse complement strand
GTGCCGCCGGCCGACGCGACGCCCTTCTTCACCGCCTGCGCCTGGCGCATCAGCGAGATGTTGCAGGGGGCGGCCTCGTTCCAGCACGAGGCGACGCCGACGAAGGGCTGGTGGATCTGCGCGGTGGTCAGACCCATGGCGTAGAGGTAGGAGCGATGGGGCGCGCGCGCGGGGCCTTCCGTCACGTGACGGCTCGGCAGCCTCTGCTTGATGTTGCTCTTCGCGTCCATCGCAAACCAGTTTCCCCGGCCAACCCTTTCAGACCCGAAAAATCAGACCCAAGATTTGAATCGACCTTGGGATTTCTCGCTGCCTTCGCCGGCTGCCCCTCAAACATTAGAGTGATTTTATTCATGCTCGGGTGTGGCTAAAAAGCGGCGCAGATGCGAACCGGCTGCGATAACAGTTAAATCCGCCGTGAGTGTTGCGTGGACAGCACAATCGTTACCGGGAAGACACGGGCTTGCTTATCGGGATACCCTCGCGAAGATAACAATCTACAACTTGAGATTTTACGGCAGGTACGACGCGCCCGGCATGGTCGTGCTGATGGGCGCACCCGCGCGTGAGTCGGGCCTTCTCCGACCCCGTCATCCAGAGGTGCGAGGCTTGCGATGCGAAAGCATCGTAAGCGGAGCTTTGCTTCGTCGCTCCACCCACTCAAAGCCAAGAGGGCGCAGGGAAGGCCGGGTGCCGGCTGGCACCCGCGGTCCGCTGCGCGAAAAGCACACGCAGAAAACCGCACAGCAGCATACAGGTGTAGCCAATCACTCGGCCTTCCCTGCGCAGTGGTCGGACGGCTTATGCCGTGCTCTCCCGGGAGCCGAGTTCGTTCTGGCCTCCCTCGCCCTCGCGAAATTCACCGGCACCGCGCCGGTTGACGCGACTGCCGCCTCCGCAAYAGCTTGRCCGTAGCAACGACGGCCAGGACCACACGGTTTTGCCGTACGCACGGCYCGYTTGYTCGCCGCAGTTTTTCCAGCCCTGTCGACGGAGCCGGAAACTTGCTGGCGAGACGAACCTAGCAGCGCCGCTCATCCGCACGAAGTTTTGGGCTCACGGAGAGCAATCCGCCCTGCCCTAACCTCTCGCGCCCGACGCTGCCGCGTCCACCGCAACCCGGCTCGCGACACGTGACGACACAAGATCGCCCCTCAAGGTCAAGCCGGGATGAACGACACATACGCCATTTCCGAATTTCGGCAAAGCGGAATATTTTCGAGTGAGCGGATTGACCGATCGCGGGGGTGTTTTGCCCGTCAGGCAACGCAAGGTCTCGTAGCCCGGATGGAGCGAAGCGTAATCCGGGGACTTACCACCAGATACAACGGCCCCGGATTTCGCTGCGCTCCATCCGGGCTACCAGAGGGCCGCTCAGGCCGACATCGCGCCCTTGCGCCCGAACGGATCGATCAGGCGGACGATCTCACAGACGGCAACGAGGCCGGCGAGCCAGACGGCGCTGGTCAGCCCAATGCGCGCGACGATGGCCACGGTGAAGGCGCCCTCGCCGCCGAGGGCCGGCGTCGCGGCGAGYAGCGCGAGCTCGTAGGCCGTGTAGGCCGCGACGAGCGTGAGCGCGAGCATCAGCGGTGTGCGTCCCTGCGGCAGCACGCGGAGCACGGCGGACGAGGCCGCGGTCGCCAGAAGCGCAGCGGCGCCGATGACAAAGCCCCAGGCGATGGTGCCGGCATCGATCGGGTAATGCAGCACGCCGAAGCCGATGGTCTGGTTCACCAGCCACGCTCCGGTGACGACGAGCAGCGCCGGCCGCAGCGGCAGCATCGCGGCCGCGACGACGGCGAATGCCGCAAACGGCGTCGCGCAGGCGAGCGCGAAACTTGCGAGGGCGCATGACACCGTCAGCAGCGCGAAGCAGAACATCGGGGCATGGCGCGGCGTGACCGGATGCAGCCGGAAACGGTCGGCACGAGGTGAAAGCATGTCAGCGGCCATGATTGGTCTCCCGACCCCGATCCTAGCACATTTGTCGAGAGATGAACCGCATGCGAACCGCCCGAACGCGAGGGCGCGCCTGCCGCTCAGGTTCGCCCTCTCGGCCGCTGAGCCCGAGCCCAGGCGATAGCGACGTCGCGCGGCGGGATGTCGATACGCCTGATCGGCGTCAATTCGCCGGAGGCCGAGACGATCGCGGTCTCCTCGCGGCGGCAGCGCGGACACACGAAGCAGACCTCATGCGGGGACGCCGACCAGCTCGAACGTTTGACGTTGGCCGCCATCGGCCATGCATCGCAATGCGAGCACGACACCAGAAACCGGCCGGGATCGAGCATACCCATTCCATCGGACTCCGCGTCCTGCCTGCCCTGCTCCAACGATATCCCATCCAAATCGTTCCGGTGTCCCGGCACCGTCAGCCGCCGGCGTTCCATCGCATCGGGGACCGCGTCCGGATGCGCCGCTCAGTGCGCCCCCTTGAGCGTGCAGGACGTGGTGCAGGTGACCGTGTTGCCGTGGTCGCACGCCTTGCAGGCACTGACGCACTGGTTCATGTCGCGGGGATTATAGGAGCTGTAGTTCCGCATCGGGCAGGACGCGGTCGAGCCGGTGATGTCCTGCTCCTGATTGCAGGCCGCCGTCATGAGCGCGAGCACGAGAACCGCAAGAAGGCGCATGGGATTGCCCTGTAAGGAACGGCAAAGCGACATCGGCGAGGCACGCTGCACCGCAACGAGCCCCGGCACTCCCACCGCGAGCAATCGCAAATCGCGCCGCTCGCATCCCAGAGGATGCGCGCCAAACATTAAGAACGGATTGCCGCCGCACTCAGGCCGCAGCCTTGCCC
>NZ_JBFULT010000770.1:0-2819 GCF_054049755.1 Bradyrhizobium sp. P5_C11_2 | reverse complement strand
GAGTAATTATGAGACGGGATTGCGCCGCGTTTCCATCGACAAAGCTCTGAGAGTTTGCGAGGCCGCCAGCGTTGCCCTGGATTGGATCTATCGCGAATGACCAGCGGCCTACCCCAAAGGGGCTCAAGCAGACCGGTTGGTGTCGGCTCGTCGGGATTGAACCTCAAGCCGGGAGCAACTATGAGGCTGGAAATAGCAGGATTCGATTGATCAGGGCCTTAAGGTTTGTCGTGCAATCGGCGTCTCGCTGATTGGGATTACCGAGGCCGGTCGAAACCAACCTTCTTGCATGGAATGGGCGCAAGATAAGCCGCGAGGCAGCGTGTGAAGGATTTTTATGTCAGGCGGATTCAAAGAATATGCGTGGGAGTGCGCCGCCGAAATACCGAATGCCTTTCGCCGCGGAGTGGTTGTCGTAACGCTCTTGGCAAATCTGATCTTGGCGATCGGCCTTCATTTGGGTTGGCAAAACAGCCCATTCACCACCTTGCAGATATGGACGGCCGCAGTTGCCGTCAGCGCGCTCGAAATAATTTTGATCCTACCATACAGACTCTGGAAAACGAGCCGCAGCACTATTGACGAGTTGAAAAAACAGCTTGCCGTCCATCAGGAAGACCGACCACTCGCATATCAAAATGTTCGGTTTGTCACGAGGGTGAACAAGCGGACAAAAACCTGCGACATCACCGCCACGGTCCATTTCGCCAATTTTGGCGAGCGGATGCTCAAGTGGCGTTTGCGTTCCTATTCCATTGAAGCGAACGGAATTAAACTCTCGGCGGCGGCTGCGACGACAGACTACTTTATGAATCGGGGCCAACAGGGCTGGTACACCTACCCAACACTGCAGAATGTGCCTTTCAATGGATGGCCGGTGCAGGTCGACGTCATGTTTGACTGCGAATACGACAACGCGCCTCCTTTAAGAGTGAGGGGGACGAAGCGACTCAATCGCTATATTATTCCCGCTCTAAAGGCTCAAAATATTCCGGCGTTCGACTTGATCAGCGAGGAACGCTAGATTTCGAGAACGAATGGAGTGAAAGCAAAAGCACCTTCCGCTTAGATCCTTGGTGCGCGATTTCCTACGAAACGTGTTCCCGAAATACTTTCCGAACTAACTGCGCTACACCTTCTAAGACTCTGAAATGACGAATAAAACCGGGTAGCGACCAAGCTTTTTCTACTCCGCGGGTTGCAGGTTCGAGTCCTGCTGGGATCGCCAGCTCCAGTCGTATCGACGGGCAGGCCCCTCATGTCTGTTCAGCCGTCGTGCCCGTCCGCCAGCGCGCGACAGCTTGATGCACCGACGTTCATTGTCAGCGCGCACCAGCCGGCAATCCGCCGTCCTTCACGAACGCGTGCGTCGCCCCGCCCCGGGCTTTGAACCGGATAGAGGAGCCCTATCTATGCGCCGGGCGACGTGCGCCCAAGAAGGACTCCGATGCCGCTATCCGAGTGGACGAGAATGGCGATCGCATCTGCGGTTGCCGTCCTCGCAATATTGTTCTTGGCAGTCGACGCGGGCGTCATCGTGAATCCGGGCACGATCGCAAGACCCATCGAGACGGCGCAGGCTTCCATCGCGGACGCCGCGGTGAGTCAGCATCAACTTGCCTTCGCCGTTCAGGCGTGGGCGCGTCGAGGCCACCAGAAGCCACCCTTGGAGCATTGCCTGGCGATCGATTGATGCACGCGCGGCATTGAATCGGCCGACACTTGGCCGGCATTTCGTTTGTTCACGGTCCGACTCCGCTTCGTTCGCAAAGCACGAATCGTAATCGCGAAAATCGGCGCGGCGCATTTCTTAATGCCGCGTTTCGCTCCGTCAGATCGATCATGCGTCGAGAGTCTCGAGCACCGGCCGCAACCGGTACGCATCGATCGCGGCGTTCGACAGCAGCAGTGTCGCGAGCGCCCAAGGCGCTACCGCGCGATCAGTCGGTCCGCTCGTCGCGCGGCTCGCGCGCGAGCAGATGCCAGGCCACAGCCAGCTGGATCAGTTTTTGCCGGTCGGCGCCCTCGGACGCGGCGGCCCGCTTCATTGCGGCCTCGGCTTCGCGCTGTGGATCGTACTTGGTGCACATGAGGCCGACTCTAGCCAGCCGATCTGGACAAGTGCGTGGCAATCTCGTCCGTATGATTGCGGGGATGACCGCGTTGCCAACCGAAAATCCGCCAATCTGCTTCAAGCGGTGAGCCAAAGGCCGCGCGATTGTTTCCAGACGTCTCCGGCGCGAAGCCGTGAGGCCGACATGCATTCAGGCCGATCTGTGAAGTGCGTCACAGCCCGCGCGCTGCGTCTCCGCTAAACACCGCCACAAGCACTGGGTGGAAAACCGTTCCCGTCATGACACAGGAAGCCGAAGCCGCGTCCGAGGCTGGCGCCGCGACGTCACCGCGCAAGGCCGACATATTCGGCCTCGCTCTTCTCGCGACAATCGGCATCGTGATGACGGCCTGGATCGGAGGACTGATCTGGCTGGCGATGGTGATCCTGAACTGGCTCGCCACCTAGAACAGGCAGTGCACGATCTGCCCGACCTTGATCCCCGCACACACAATCATGGCCCACAACGCCACGCTGATCTGGATCGCATCCAACATATTCCTGTTCCCCACGACTCGCATTTAGTTTTTTTCTTTAATCAATTGCGCGAAGCAGCAGCGAGCGCCAGAGGAAATTCCGGGCAATTGTTGTGCGCTGCCGCATTGATGTCGCGGYCGGACCGACTCCGAAGGGCCGCGGAGCGTCGAAGTGCGAAGCGGTTTTCGCACGAGGTCGATGACGTGAGCCAACGACGCTTGTCCGGAGG
>NZ_JBFULT010000769.1:0-2819 GCF_054049755.1 Bradyrhizobium sp. P5_C11_2 | reverse complement strand
TGCTGGGGGTGCGCGGCGAGATCGTGGCATAGCGGTGGGCGTAGTTTTCGTGGGCGGTTCCCTTGGGGGTTGGTGTTGGCTTTTATTTTTGTGAGTGGACGGGACGATCCATCGCAGCAAGCCATCGTCCACCGGAAAGGTCAAACACCGCGCATTGCAACGCAGACTGGCCCATAATGTGAGACCAATCACATTATCGTCGCCATGGCTGTCCTAACATGACTGCCACAATGCCCAACCGGACAGCCTCGAGTGCAATCGTGACCGCCCGTTCATTCCCCTCGCGGCACGCCCCTGCGTCGCGGTCAAATGTCGCGATAACGCCGAATCTGCAAGCGGTTGACGCCCCACTTCCCCGGTTTGATAATGCACATTGCGTAAGTTAAGGTCGCCGCGGCGCAAGCTGGGAACGGCGCCTTTTTGGCTGGACCGCGCTGATTATGAAAATTCGCTTCGTTCTTCTTCTGCCATTGCTGGTTTCGCTCGTCGCGGCCGCGCCATCCTTGGCGGCCGGCGACCGCTATGCGCTGGTCATCGGCAATGCCAAATATCCGGACGCGGACGCCCCGCTCAAGGAACCGCTCAACGACGCGCGCGACGTCGCCGACGAGCTCAAGCGTGACGGCTTTTCCGTCGAAATCGGCGAAAACCTGACCAGCGACGGCATGCGCCGTGCCTTCGACAAGCTCTACGGCAAGATCAAGCCGGGCTCGGTGGCGCTGGTGTTCTTCAGCGGTTTCGGCATCCAGTCGGCCCGCCAGAGCTACATGCTTCCGATCGATGCGCAGATCTGGACCGAATCCGATGTGCGCCGCGACGGTTTCAGCCTCGAGACCGTCCTTGGCGAGCTCAACACCCGCGGCGCCGGGGTCAAGATCGCGCTGATCGACGCCAGCAGGCGCAACCCGTTCGAGCGCAGGTTCCGCAGCTTCTCCGCCGGCCTGACGCCGGTCATCGCGCCGAACGGCACGCTGGTGATGTATTCGGCGGCGCTGGCCTCGGTGGTGTCCGATGCCGGTGGCGAACACAGCCTGTTCGTGCAGGAACTGCTGAAGGAAATCCGCGTCCCCGACCTGATGGCGGAAGAAACGCTGAATCGCACAAAGATGGGCGTCACCCGCGCCTCGCGTGGCGAGCAGGTGCCGTGGATTTCGTCCTCGCTGGCCGAGGATTTCTCCTTCATTCCGGGTGCGAGCGGATCGCGCCCGGCGGCAGCCGCGCAGCCGCCGGCACCTCCGCCGCCCGTGGTCGCAAACAATCCTCCGCCCGCTCCACCGTCGCCGCCTCCGGCACCGAAGCCTCCGGCTGAGACAACCGCCGCGCCAGCCCCGCCGGCTCCGCCAGCTCCGCCAAAGCCGCAGGTGGAGGCCGCTCTGCCCCCGGCGCCGCCGCCCGTGAAGCCGGCCGATCCCGGCCCCGGGCCGAGCACCGATAGCGGCCCGAGCCAGGCCGCATTGGCCGACGACCCGACCGTCAAGAGCCTGACGGCCAAGATCGCCGCCAATCCGGACGACGTAAACGCGCTGTACCGGCGCGGCCAGGTCTATGCCAGCAAGGGGGCCTACGGCCTCGCCATCAAGGATTTCGACGACACGCTGCGGATCAACCCGAAGGACGTCGAGGCGCTGAACAACCGCTGCTGGACCCGCACCGTGGTCGGCGATCTCCAGGCCGCGCTGAAGGATTGCAACGAGGCGTTGCGGCTGCGGCCGAATTTCGTCGATGCGCTGGACAGCCGCGGGCTGGTCAACCTCAAGTCGGGAGCGGTCAAGAACGCCATCGCCGATTTCGACGCGGCGCTGAGGATCAACCCGCGCCTGACGTCCTCGCTGTTTGGCCGGGGGATCGCCAAGCAGCGCAACGGCTCGGCCCAGGAAGGGGCGCTCGACGTCGCCAACGCCAAAGCGATGGATCCGAACATCGTTCAGGAATTCGCAAGTTACGGAGTACGTTGATATTTTTTTGAATTGAGGCCGGTCCGCCTCGAACCCTCGGCGGCCCGGCGAAGACTAATCGGACGGATGCCGCAAGCGGCCTTTTGGGGGCCCTAGTGCAGAATTTTGGAACCGCGCGGACTTGCTGCGCAGGAGGGACTGGCAATGAGATTGGCTGTCAGAGGACTTACCGCGATCCTTTCGATCATCACCATCGGCGCCGCTCTGTCGTKGCCGGTCTCGCCCGCGCGCGCGGGCGACGACGGCAACAGCAAGAACGTCACCGAGGACGAGATCATCCGCGCGCTGGCGCCCGCGCCGAAGAAGCCCCTGACCCGCGGCCTCTCGATCAGCCCGCAGGCCGATCCCGCGCCGAGCGCGACTGAGACCAAGCTGATCCAGTCCGTGCGCGGCCGTTCAACGCGCTCGCTCTCGTCGACCGAGCGCGAGGAGATCGCCTCGGCCGCCAAGGACAAGCCGAACATCGATCTCGAGATCACGTTCGACTACAACTCGGCCAATATCAGCAACAAGTCGCTGGCCTCGGTTCAGGCGCTCGGCCGGGCGCTGACCAGCCCTGAGCTGAAGGGCTCGACCTTCGTCGTCGCGGGCCACACCGACGCCGCCGGCGGCGAGGCCTACAATCAGGACCTGTCGGAGCGTCGCGCGGATTCGATCAAGCGCTACCTCGTCGACAAGTACAGCATCTCGGCGACCGACCTGGTCACCGTGGGCTACGGCAAGAGCAAGCTGAAGGACCCGAACCAGCCGATGGCGGAGGTGAACCGCCGCGTGCAGGTCGTCAACATGGAAAACAAGACCACCGCATCGAAGTGACCACGGCGCAATCCTGTTGAAGTGACAAGTCCTGATGTGGTGTAAAAG
>NZ_JBFULT010000768.1:0-2822 GCF_054049755.1 Bradyrhizobium sp. P5_C11_2 | reverse complement strand
CTACAATGGCGAGACCCGCACCTATCCGGACATCCGCCTGGTCTATTGGGCCGGCGGCAATCCCTTCCATCACCACCAGGACATCAACCGCCTGCGCAAGGCCTTCGCGAAAGTCGACACGCTGGTCGTGCACGAGCTTGCCTGGACCGCCACGGCGCGGCACGCCGACATCGTCCTGCCCTCGACCATGACGCTCGAGCGCGAGGACATCGGCTATTCCAGCAACGATCCCCTGATGGTGGCGATGCACCGCATCGCCGAGCCGTTTGGGCTGGCGCGCGACGACTACGAGATCTTCGCCGATCTCGCCGACCGTCTCGGCGCCCGCGAGCCCTTTACCGAAGGCCGCACGTCACGGGAGTGGCTCGAACATCTCTACGAGCCGACCCGCGCCTCGCTCGAAGCGCGCGGCCTCGAGGCCCCGAGCTTCGCGGAATTCTGGCAGCGCGGCAGCCTGGTCGTGCCGCAGCAGCCCGACGACGGCGGCAGGCTGCGCCGCTTCCGCGAGGATCCGGTCGCCCATGCCCTGCCGACGCCGAGCGGACGCATCGAGATTTTCTCGCAGAAGATCGCGGGCCATGGCGATGCGGATTGTCCCGGCCATCCGGTCTGGCTGGAGAAGACCGACATGCCGAAGCCCGGCGCGCCGTGCTTCCTCGTCGCCAACCAGCCGGTGACGCGCTTGCACAGCCAGCTCGATTTCGGCGGGCATTCGCTGGCTGCAAAGCATCGCGGCCGCGAGGTCGCGCGCATGAACCCGCGCGATGCGGAGGTTCGCGGTATCAAGGACGGCGACATCATCCGCCTGTTCAACGACCGCGGCGCCTGTCTCGCCGCCGTCCATGTCACCGACGGCATCGCGCCCGGCGTGGTGCAGCTGCCGACCGGCGCCTGGTACGACCCGATGGACCCCGAGGACGAGGCGCCGCTTTGCGTTCACGGCAACCCGAACGTGCTCACCCGCGACATCGGCACCTCATCCTTCGCGCAAGGCTGCACCGGCCAGCTGACGGCGGTGGAGGTGGAGAAGTTCACGGGCAATCTGCCGCCGATCCGGGCGTTCGATCCGGTGTAGGGCACCGCTCTTGAGGTGGAGCGTAGGATGGGTAGAGCACTTGCGAAACCCATCACGCTTCACCACGGGCGCAGGCGCGAACCGATGCGAGGCGGCGGCTACCAGCGGTAGCTCAACGTGCCGATCACCTGACGCCGCTCGCCAGCATAACAATAGCCGGCCTGGCAGGTGTTATACTTCTTGTCGAACAGATTCGTCGCGTTCACGCGCATGTAGGCGCCGCGGAAGCTCCGATCGAGCTTGCCGAGATCATAGTCGATCACGGCATCGAACAATGTGACCGCTGAATTCTCGAACGTGTTCTGATCGTCGCCGAAATTTGCGCCGATATAGCGCGCACCCAGGCCGAAGCCGAGCCCTTCCACGGGCGTGCCGGATTGGAACGTGTATTTGCCGAAAGCTGCGAACGAGTCCCGGGGAATGCCGGAATACTCATTGCCGGTCGTATCGGTATTGCCTCGCGTGATCACGACGTTGAGGTGGGTATAGGCCGCGGTGAGATCGAAGCCCGGCTTGAGTGCCAGCTTGGCCTCGAGCTCGAGGCCCTTGGACTCGACCTGTCCGGTCGCCGCCTGGAACGCGATGTTGTCGGCATTGGTGCGCAGGACATTGTCCTGCTTGATGTCGAAGACGGCACCGGTCAACAGCAACGGAACATGAGGCATCTGATACTTGATGCCCGCTTCCGTCTGCTCGCCGGTGGTCGGCTTGAAGGTGGACCCTGTCGCGTCCACGCCGGTTTGCGGGCTGAACGAGGTGGCGTAGCTGACATAGGGCGCCACGCCGCTGTCGAAGAGATAGCTGAGGCCCGCGCGACCGGTGAAGGCCGACGGCTTCTGGGTGACCGGAGATCCGTCCAGGGTCGTCGTCGTGCTCTGCGATACCCAGCTCTGACGGCCATTGAGCGTCAGAATGAATCCTCCGAGCTTGGCCTGCTCCTGGGCGTAGACCCCCACCTCGTCGGTCGACTGCTTGGTGAAGATCGAAAATGCCGGTGAGGCGATCGCCTGGGCGCCGTAGTTCATGGTCCGGAGATTGAGATCGGGCGCCGGTCCCCATCCGATCTTGTCGTCGTAGTAGGAGTGACTGTAGTCGACGCCGAACAGAGCGGTATTCTTGACCGAGCCGAGCATGAACTTGGCTTCGGCCTGATTGTCGAGGGTCGCGGTCTTGAAATTATCCACGATTCGCCAGGCGGAGCGCGACGCGGTTTGGGTCGCATAGTCGATGTTGTCGATCTGGGTGTATTTCGCGTCGGTGTTGACCTGATAAAATCGGAAATTCTGCCGCACGGTCCAGGTGTCATTGACGTTGTGCTCGAACGCATAACCGATGCGGTACTGCTTCTGGCCCATGGCGCTGAACGCCGGATCGTTCGAGTAGATGTTGGTCAGCTTCCCATCAACCGTGCGAGCGTTTCCGATGCTCGCAGCGGTCCGGCTGGTCTGATATTCCCCGAGGATCGTGAACGTCGAATCGAGGTTCGGCTTCCAGGTCAGGGCCGGCGCGATATAGGCGCGGTCGTCATCATTGCCGGGAAACCAGGTCTTCGCGTCGCGCAGCAGGCCCGTGAGCCGGTAGTACAATTGATCGCTGCCGGGCACCGGTCCGCCGACGTCAAAGGCGCCCTGGTAGCGGTCGTAAGTGCCGGCCTGCAATTGGACCTCGCCAAACGCCGTCATCGGCGGCCGCTTCGTCGTGACGTCGACGATGCCGCCCGGGGAGCCAAGCCCATACAGGCCGGAGG
>NZ_JBFULT010000767.1:0-2840 GCF_054049755.1 Bradyrhizobium sp. P5_C11_2 | reverse complement strand
ATGGCAGTCTATTCAGTTCTGTCAATGTCCTCAGTTGCTACCGTTCTCATGGCTGGCAATGTCCTAGGCCCAAAGCATTCGTCCGGAAGGCCCCGTCTCCGTTTTATTCACCGCCACGCCCATTCCAACCCCCAAGCCGATGCCGATCGGCATCGGTAGAGAGTTTGCCCTCGTGAACCAAACACACGCCATCTCTTCGTCCGTCAGCAGACTGCAGTGATCAATTCGATCTGAGCGCATCTTGCCGAGTTTTACATTGTCGCACCGGTCGGACGTTGGGGGTGTCGATCAACCGCTTGGTAAACAAAGTAGCGATCTTCGATCCTTGTCAGGGAGATCAAAAGGTCAGCCATGATGGACAATCCAACTGCCTGGTCCAGGCGTCGACGATGACCGATCCACGATCGCTAGCGCCGGAGATAAATTTTCGCCGAGGCACCAGGTATGCCGGCAGCCTGGTCGCGATTGGAGTGACCTATTTCGTCCTGGCAAAAGGCGGCCTCGCTCTCGCCTCTGTTCATCCCAGTGCAACGCCCATCTGGCCACCGACGGGTCTCGCGCTGGCGGCGGTGCTGTTGTGGGGGTATCGGACCTGGCCCGCAATCTTCATTGCCGCGGTGATCGCCAATGCGACCACCGCCGGCTCGGTTGTCACCGCAATTGCGATTGCGACCGGCAACACTCTTGAGGCCGTTGTTGGCGCTTATCTGGTCAATCGATGGTCGCGCGGACGTCATACGTTTTCGAGACCAAATTCTGTCGCGAAGTTTGCTCTGATCTGCATCGTGATCGCGACGCCGATCAGCGCCAGCATTGGACTGACCAGCCTGGCGACCGCCGGGTACACCGATCGGACCAATTTCGCGAACGCCTGGGTCACATGGTGGCTGGGAGATGTGACCGGCGCGCTGGTCATTGCCCCCGTTATCGTGCTTTGGGCATCAAGCCACGACCATGCTTTCAACCGCAATGATTTTTTGGAGACGGTCGGCGTCCTCGCAACAGCGGCGGCCGTTGGCCTCATTGCTTTCAGTCCCTTGATCGAGCAAACGCCGAGCAGAGATCCACTGGGTTTTCTCGCGATCCTGCCGATGTTGTGGGCGGCGCTGCGCCGCGGCCCACGTGACACCGCAACGGTTGCGCTGGTGCTTGCAGGCATCACGGTTTGGGGGACGCTCACGGGCGGCGGCCCCTTCACGACCGCGGACATCAACGTTTCATTCCTGCTGGTGTTGATGTTCCTGATCAGCATTACGGTTCCGAGCTTGTTACTGAGCGCCGACGTCGAGGTCCGCAAAAGGGGGGAGAAACGTCTGCGCCGCGCGCAAATCGAACTCGAACGGAAGGTCGCGGAGCGTACGCAGGAGCTCGAGCTCGCCAATGCAGCAAAATCGCGCTTCCTTGCCATGGCAAGCCACGATTTGCGGCAGCCACTGCATGCGCTGGGCTTGTTCGTTGCCCAGCTGCGCATGCCGCTCAGATCGGGGGAACGGACAAGGACGATCGAGCTGGTCGATGCAACGCGCAAGGAAATGGATGAAATGCTCAATTCGCTGCTGGATATGTCCAAGCTGGATGCTGGAATCCTCATACCCACAATTACCGAATTCCCGATCGCGCGCCTGTTGCAAAAAATAGAGACGACGTTTGATCAGGCAACGCGAGAAACGGGCTTGCGTCTACGCGTCAGGCGAAGCGACGCCTGGGTGCGGAGCGACGCCATGCTGCTCGAACGCATACTGCTCAATTTGGTATCCAACGCTGTGCGCTATACCTTGCGGGGTGGGATCATTGTCGGCTGTCGCCGGCGCGGTCAAATGTTGCGCATCGAAGTATGGGATAGTGGTCCCGGCATTCCCGAGGATCAGAAACAGAATATCTTTGGCGAGTTCATTCAACTGGCCGCCCGAGACCGGAACCGGTACGGCAGCATGGGGCTCGGCTTGGCTATTGTCGACAGGCTTCGCCTGCTTCTCAACCATCCAATCGACTTGGCTTCGACCGTGGGCCGAGGTTCGCGATTCGCGATCCTGGTTCCGATGGCCGATGAATGCGACACATCCGCCGAGCCCGTCGACTCTCCCCACCCCGCGGCCTTTGCAGTCGAAGGCAAGGTCGTTCTTGTTATTACCGATGCTCCAATTGCCCAGGAGGGAACGGGTGGATTGCTTGGCATATGGGGATACACCGCCCTTACCACCGGATCCGACGACGCGGCACTTACCCGACTTGCGGAACGCCAACAGCGCCCCGATCTCATCATCTCGGATTATCACCTTGCGAATGGAAAGACCGGGATCCGAGCCATTGAACAAATCAATGCGGCGTTCGGTTCGTCCATTCCAGCTATTCTCATCAGCGGCGATACGGCACCTGAACCAGCACGCGAGGTCAGGGATAGAGGATACATCTTGCTGCACAAGCCTGTCGATCCGATGCGGCTCCGCGCTGTCATGCACGAGCTCTTGATGGATCATGACGATGGGAGGGATACCCGGGCGGCTTCATGACTCGGATTTCGGCGGCGATTCCCAGCCCATTTTTCCTACTTTTAYGACTGCCTCGGTGCGGCTCGTTACGCTGAGCGCCTTGAGAACGACCGTGATGTGATTTTTCACCGTCGGCACTGCCATGTTGAGCGTCTTGGCAATGATCTTGTTGCTTTTTCCCTTCATCAGAAGCGCAAGCACTTCGATCTGCCGATCGGTCAATCCGAGACCCCTGAGAAAGTCGGGCGTCGTTGGTTCATTCGTAAGCCGCGGTGTTTCCTCCAGAATTTCAGAGGGAATGTAAATACCGCCAGAGAACACCAACTCAATGGCGTTGAGCATGACCTCTCG
>NZ_JBFULT010000766.1:0-2847 GCF_054049755.1 Bradyrhizobium sp. P5_C11_2 | reverse complement strand
GTTCGACCTCGTCAAGATCACCGAGCAGGACTACTATCTCGGCTACAACAACGAGGCGTTCAACGCGCTCTACCAGCAGATCGTGTCGACGCCGGACGAGGCCGCCCGCGCCAAGCTTCTCGGCGACGCCCAGCGCATGCTGGCCACCGACGCCGTCTCCGCCTACATGTACCAGCCGCAGCTGATCACCATCACCAACAAGAAGCTGAAGGGCGTCTGGAAGGACGTGCCGCAATACGAGAACGATTTTTCGACGTGGTATTGGGAGTAGGGGGCGCGAGGCACCCTCGTCGTTTGGGGCGCGTGCCGCCCGTTGCTGTGCCCTCTCCCCTTGTGGGAGAGGGCAGCTCCGCTGATAGACACGGACTCGCAGGGGTGAGGGGTCTCTCTCCGCACTCGAATCTCGCGAGTTGAATTCGCAGAGATCGCGATGATAAGCCGATCATCCAGTGGCGGTCTCYAGAGCCGTCGCCTCAGCCTACGGCGCGCGCATCCAGACATCGCGCTCGTTAAGGRACTGGTTACTAGTCACTGTCACCATTTGCATATAGSTCGTCGCCATAAGCGGCGGCAGCGCATTCTTAGAACGGCTTGATATTTCGACACGCCCGGTTGGCGGTCTCTTTCAGGAGAGGCCCAATGTTTAAGGGCTTTGCTGCGGCAGTTGTGGCGCTGATTAGCACAGCGCAACTGGATCGATACCTAACCAACGGTCGGTACACCGACGCGGCCATGGATATGCTGCGGCAAATCAGGCACGCGTTTGGGTTTTGAGATACCCTTGGGGACAATTTTGAGGCGCGCCATGGAAGGCATCTCATGGGCTGATCTCGACGCGGATGAGCAACGCGCCCTTGCGATATTGGGAGCCGGACTTTCTATCGAGCTGTGTGACCCCGTTGCTCTCCTGACTTTAAGGCGGCTCGGTCTGATCGCAGGCCTTCATTTGACGGCTGCTGCGCTCAAGTTGCGGAGGGGCGTTGTTTTAGACGAACTCGGGGCGCGTGATTGCATGATGTAACCAAGCGCACGACCGCGAACAGGCGGTCGAAAGTCCTCGCCAACGACAAGCGGGATGCAGGATCGCTCAGGTCAATAGTATCGGTCAGTCATGCCCTGTGTTGGAGCTGGAGATAATCCTGGCACGCCATCGCTCTTCGAAAGTGTCAGAGCCCACTTTCAGTGCCAACGCTCGTGCATCTAAGGGATTGCCAGGCTTGCTAGCTATGACAATGCCTGTAGCTTCTCCGCGAGAACCGAGTTCGGGGGCCCGCTCTACAGGCCATTCCAGCAATGCCTTCGACAGCATGGGCTTACCGGCGTACCAGCATTTTCGTCCGTTGATGAGACGATAGGACCACCATTGCCCTTGCGGATTTGGCGGCATTGCGGCGCTGCATTGTTGCTTAGCATGCACGCTCGTCATTTCGAGCGATGAGARCGCAGCAATGCAAACGGTTAAAGCAAACGATTGAAGCGGTTTGCTCATAGGCGCGCTCAATTGCCCTGTTGCTGCAATCGACTCACTGCAACGATCAAGGCAGGCCGTTCGAGAACTTCCACCAACTTTTCAAGGATACGCGCATTATCCTTGGGACAGGGTTGAAGGTATTCTTCCAATATGAGTTGCGCGTCGCTAATCGCTTCCAGGGCTAATTGCTGATCAGTCATCACTGCTTACTCATCAATTAGTTGCGCTGAGGAAGTCAGCGAAGGGAGAAATCAAGTCAGCTTTGAGGAATATCCCCGCTCTTCTTTTCACTTTTTATTTCAAATTCTCGGCTTCCCACCGTGTGTCCGCGGTGTCGTCTCGGTCAATGTGCGCAAATAGTCCCGCGAAGGCGTGTCGCGAGAAGGGATCACGGCGACCAGGTAGACCACTGCTCGATCTTCCTTCTCCACCCCGCGCATCACGAAGCGCATCATCGGCAACGGCCGCTGCAACGCCTTCCTCATCCCACAGCGCGCGCATCCAGCCTTCGCGTTCTCCATCCGCGTCGGTCACCGGCATCACCTTGGCATGGATCGGCTCGCAACCGCATGAGGCGTTGTGGACAGGAAGCCAAAGACGAGATGCGGGCCTGAAGGTACCGCGGTCCGCCCGGCCGCCGACAGTTCGGTGGCGATGTGTGCCTGTGTGCTAATTCCCACACTCGCGACCAAAAGGACTTGTTTGTCACTTTCCGAACAGACAGCCAAATCCACTCCGTTCCAACTTCACTGTTGGAATTCGGTTTGGAGACGAAATGGAACGTTCCCCGTTAATTGAGATGATGCGCGACAAATATGTCGAGCCGCACACTGGATGGATGAAGCCTTGGGGGTGGAGATGGCGCACTACCGAGCTTACCTTTTGGATMGCGACCACCACGTTATAAGCGTGGCCAATTTGCAGTGTGCCGACGAGCAGGAAGCACGGGAATGTGCTGAGCAGCTAGTTGATGCCAACGACGTCGAGCTATGGCAACTCGATCGGCGTATTGCAGTGTTTGAAGCTGCCACTAGCCGACCCTCGAATGCGGCGAGACAGGGAGGGAAGCAGCGAGCGCCGCGCTCTACAGACAAATGAAGCGCAAGTAATCCATTCAAGCCGAACGGGCTTGCGCCCGCGGATCATCGCAGGTGACGCTGTTGGTCTAAGCATTCAATCTAGGACCAAAAGAGCCGCTACACCGCGCGAGTGGTAACGCCATTCCGTCTCACAGGACGAGCTCACCACGCGGAAGTGCGATAGGATTGCGGCTTGGTTGTTGGTGATGCTGTAGAGACCATTCCGTCTCACAGGACGAGCTCACCACGCGGAAGTGCGATAGGATTGCGGCTTGGTTGTTGGTGATGCTGTAGAGA
>NZ_JBFULT010000765.1:0-2847 GCF_054049755.1 Bradyrhizobium sp. P5_C11_2 | reverse complement strand
GCTCCACTATGTGACCAAGCACCTGCAGCAAGGCATCGAGAGTGACCACTTCCGGGTCAAGCGAGCGATGCCGCGGGTGGGCGGCTTCCGGTCCTTCCACACGGCGCGGCGCACGATCTGCGGCTTCGAGGCGATGCTGTGGCTGCGCAAGGGCTTCGGCTTTGCCGGCGCGTGGACCGTGTGCGAGCAGAACCGGCTGCTCGGGGTCTGCTTCGGACTTCAGGCGGTTAACAAATCGAAGGCGGCCTTGGACGTCACAGCCAAGTGACGCTGCCGCCGTCAGCCACGCGTGAAGAAGCTCCAGGCCGACCATGTGGCCCGGAGCTTCTGCTGGCGAGCCGTGAGTGGCCGTGCTTACTTGGCCAATTCCTCAGCCATCTTCTGATGGTGCTCGACGATCGGCAGCGTCTTCTCCGCAAACGCCTTCAGGTCGGCGTTGTCGCCGCCCTTAGCGTAACGTTTGTAAAGGTCGACCGTGTTCTTATGTCCGGAGATCTGATCGGAACGGTATTGCTTCTCGAAGTCATCGCCGTTCAGATCCTTGAGCTTGTCGATCATGCTCTGATGTTTTCTGTCGAGAGATGCTGGAACATCCGCCTTCACTTTGCCGCCTTGAACCATGCTTTTAATTGCATCGGTCGACGTGGTGTGGTCGGCAATCATCTTTTTTGCGAAATCGTCCGCCTTAGTGTCTTTTTTCTCCTGAGCGAGCTTGCTCGACTGGATCTCGAACATGTCGCTGATCGCGGCTTCGGTGATGAAGTCCTGCGTCGTGGGGCTGTTACCAAGTAACGAGTTAACGCCTGTCTTCTCGCCTATGGTTTCGGCGAGGGCTGGGGTAGCCAGAACGACGCAGATAGCAATAGCTGTAAATTTCTTCATGGTGGCGCCTCCTGATTTGCATCAGGAAACTGTTTTCTGCCAATGCTGTTCCGCCGGGCCGCTACACGTCGCACCAGCGTAACCGATCAGCGCCGCAGCGCCTCAATCCAGGCCTTTACCGGATCTACCACAAACGACACGTACGCGGCCCAGGTCCGTGCCCAGCCGCCCAGGGGCAGATCGGCGTCTGGCCGGGCTGCCATCAGCGCCGCCACGTAGCGGTCCTCGTGGGGCTTGCACTCGTCCAAGGCGTTGCGCTCCCGGCCGGGCTTGCTGCCGCGGTCAGGCTGTTGATCGTACGCGTCGCGCACACAGCTGTGCCACGCCTTCTCCATGGCCGGCAGATCGGCCGGCTCGGCCGCCAGGGCCGAGACCGGCCCGACACCCGCGAGCATGAGGAGCAAGACCAAGCGCCAGCCGTGCGCCGCCCGGCTATTCATCGGACGCGTTGGCCAGCTGCGTACCGGCTACCATCGCAGCCACCTCGCCTGAGGCCTGCTGCAGCTCATGGCGGGCAAAGCCATCGGCCAGCACAATCAGGCCGGCGAGCATGAACCCGAGCAGCAGGCAGCGGCGGACGGTGAGCGCGGGGATGAGCATGGAGGCGCCTTTGGGAGACGCCTGCAACGTAGCTGAGCCGATTGGCGCCGGCTGCCACGCTGCTGCAACAGCAGGTACGGAAAGCGAACGCGTTGACGTACCGCCTATGGCTGGTACCGCCCCTTCTCGCACCAGAACCGGGTTCGTGTACCTGGCTGACCACCGAAGAGCCCCGCAGCTGCGGCACAGTTCTCCCGGTTGTAGACCTCGCCGTCTGCCGCATCGAAGGTGGCGACGTGGATCCGCGCCCCGTCGTTGAGCACGGAGTTGCGGTACAGCGTGTAGGTGCTGGCGCCCTGCCCCTGGCAAGCGCTGAGCACACCGCACAGGGCGACGATCGCCAGGGATGCCATCAGGCGCATGGGATCAATTGCCGGCGGTCGCAGCATCGCTTGCGGTGCCCGCAGGGTTGCGCAGGCGCACGCCGTGCCCGCTGCCGTCATCCTCAAGGAACGTTGCGCCGGCGGCTTCCAGGGCGCCCTGCAGCGCCATGATGGTGCGCGGCTTCAGTTCGGCGCCGCCCTCGAACCGGGTGATTGTGTGCGTGGAGACGGATGCTAGGTGAGCCAGATCTCGTACGCCAAGGCCTAGACCCGTGCGAGCCATGCGACATGTCACCGGAACCATTTTTAGCACCGTGTACATATTTTCTGGTTGACGGACCAACGCAACCCCCGCTACCGATTGCACACGGTAGCGAAAACACCCCGAAACTCAACAACACCACCAGAAATAGGAAGCGCCATTCACATGGAACGCGAACGGGAAGCTATTGCCAACACCAAGCAGATGCGACGTGAATTAGACGACTCGATCGATGGAATGATGAATGTCGCCGATGGCACTTACCGCGGAGATGTAGACAACCCCGTCAATGATTTTACCAGAGTGATATTTGACATTTCGAGGAATGATATTGAAATTGACGAACAGGCGGATATCCTGCGCGAAGCAATCAAGTACCTTACAAAGAAGGGTAATTCATATGATTCACTGGGCGAATTGGTTGATGAAGCCTTTCGACAGGCTATTGATACAGTTGATAATCTTCCATGTGCTTTGCTCGCACTTTTGCGCTACCGCTTGAGGGGGCAACAGCTGGGCGCGTTGGTCTCTTAGGGCGTGTCATCGCTTGAGCCAGTCGAGGGCTGCGGCGAGGGACAGGACACCCATGAAGCTTGTGGCGGTTTTCTCGTAGCGGGTTGCGATGGCACGCCATTCCTTGAGCCTCGCCCAGAGGCGCTCGACCTGATTGCGATTGTTGTAGATCCAGTCCGGGCAGGCGACGGGGGTCTCGTGGTGCTGAGGCGGGATCGCGGGGCGCGCACCCATGTTCCAGATGTGCTCGCGGAAGGCGTGACTGGT
>NZ_JBFULT010000764.1:0-2859 GCF_054049755.1 Bradyrhizobium sp. P5_C11_2 | reverse complement strand
GCTTCGGCACCCGCACCTGCGTCTCGAAATCGACGCGGTAGAGACCGAAGCGCTGGCCGTAGCCGAAGATCCACTCGAAATTGTCCATCAGGCTCCAGAGGAAATAGCCGCGGATTGGCACGCCCTCGGCGATCGCGCGTTRCATCTGGGTCAGATAGTTGCGCAGGAACATGATGCGGTCGAGGTCGTAGACCTGGCCGTCGGCGGCGAGCTTGTCCTCGGAAGACGTACCGTTCTCGCTGATATAGATGGTGTTGATGTTCCAGATCTTCGCGGCGATGCGCGGCGCCCAGTAGATCACCTCGGGGCCGATCCGCAGCCACTCCGAATTCATGTGCGGAAACGAGGACGGGAACGGCAGCACGCGGAAGCCCGGCGCGCGGTCGGAGGCCGTGACGTAGTATTGCGGCGCGTAGATATTGAGGCCGACGAAATCGTTTGGCGTGCCGATGATCTTCAACTCCTCGGCCGTGAATTTCGGCGCGTCGGGGCCGGCATAGGCGAGGAAGCCGTCGGTGTATTTGCCTTCCAGCACCACGCCGAGGAAGCCGGCATTGAGCTCGCGCGTTGCGATCTCGGCGGCGCGGATGTTCTCCGGCGTCGCGATCGCCGGCACGCAGGCCGCGATGTTCTCGGCCGCACCCACGCGGGTACCGGCGCGGCCCGAGGCGCGGATCGCCTGCACCGCGAGCCCATGCGCCAGCGCGACGTGATGGCGGGCCTGGTTCAGCTGCGCTGGCGGCAGCTTGAGGCCGGGCGCATCGATGCCCCAGCCATAGCCGAAATTCACGAAGCGTCCGACCTCGTTCACGGTGAAGATGTTCTTCACGCGATCGGTCAGGCGCTGGGCGACGTAAGCGGCATAGTCGGCAARGGCCTTTGAGGTGTCGCTGGACTGCCAGCCGCCGACACGGTCCTGGAGCGCCTGCGGCAGGTCCCAGTGATAGAGCGTCGCGTAGGGTTCGATGCCGTTCGCGAGCAGCTCATCGACGAGGCGATTGTAGAAATCGAGCCCCTTGGCATTGGGGAGCCCCGCGCCGTCCGGAAATACCCGCGGCCATGCGATCGAGAAGCGGTAGGCCTTGACGCCGAGCTCCCTGATCAGCCCGACGTCTTTCTTGTAGCGATGATAATGCTCGTTGGCGCGGTCGCCGGTGGTGCCGTCCTCGATCTTGCCGGGCGTGTGGCTAAAGGTGTCCCAGATCGACTTGCCGCGGCCGTCCTCGCCGACGGCGCCTTCGATCTGGTAGGACGAGGTCGCCGTTCCCCACAGAAAATCCTTCGGGAAGCGCGCCGGCGCGTGGCGCTCGATCGATGCGGGCGTTTCGTTTTCGGCAGCGCTGGCGCCTGCCGCCGCGCCGAGCGCGGCGAGGCCGGCGAGCTTTGCAAATATGCGGCGTGAGACATCAGCGAGCATCGCTATCTCCCCGCCTGCTGCATATCGATCTGATAGGCCGAAATCCGGTCGATCTCGAATGCGACGCGCGGCGGCGATTCCGCATCGACGGGACCGACGCCGACAAAGAACTTCGATCCGATCGCGAGATTGACGATCATGTACATCGGATCGTCGAAGCCGATCGGGACCTTGATATCGGAGACCGGCCTGCGATCGATGAAATAGACCAGCCGATCCTCCTCCCACAGCACACCGTAATTGTGGAATGCGTGCGAAGCGTCGCCGACCGTGAAGTCGAAGCCGCAGGACTGGATCCTCTGGGTCGACGGAATCCGCCAATGCGTCGTCATCACGAGATCGCCGGGCCGCTCGCCACGGCCTTCCAGCACGTCGACCTCGGGCGGCCAGCCGCCGTCATCCGCCAGCATCCAGAAGGCCGGCCACACCGCGTGGCCGACCGGGATCTTGGCGCGGATCTCGAAATAGCCGTGCTTCTGCGCGAACGTGCCCTGAGTCGTGAGTAACCCGGAGACGTACTCGTTGTTGAACAGCACGGACTTCAGCTCCGGCGGCGTGCGGCTCGCCACGATCGACAGCACGCCGTCCTTCACCTTGAAGGGATCGAGCCCGAGCGGCGCGGTCGCGCGGCCGGCGTAGCGCGGATCGACATAGATCTGCTGCTCGCCATTGGCGCTGGTCTTGCGCTTGAAGTCGGAGCCGTCGCCGCCCCAATAGCGTGCTTCGGGCCAGGCGGCACCGCCGGCATAATGCGGCACCCAGCGTCCCTTCGCGAGCGGATGCTCGTCGAAATCGTCATTGAAAGTCCGGCGCAACGGCAGAAACGCGAGCGACGCGGGATTGACGCTCTCCAGCCTGCGGCACGCGATCATGGAGGGATCGGTCGTGACTTGCAGTGACAAGTTGCCCGGCGCGCCATCAAGATCGTCCTGCGCGACGCCCGATGCAGGCGTGGCAGACAGACCGATCGYGACCAAAATGCCCTTCGCCCAACGGCCGATCATCACCGCACATCCGAGGAAGACGTCAGGTTAGCCCTTCCGCGTTCCCGCGGACAAGCGGGCCGCGCGATGTCACCCGGCGAATTCAAAGGGAACATTTCGATATCGCACGCAAATGCGCGGGAAATCGCGGCATCGCACCGCAAGACTGGTGACGAACTGGGCCTGATCCCGCTGCTCCGCCAGGGCGGACGTTCGAGACCGAAGGCGGTCTGAATTCCAAGCGGCCGGCGGCGTCGGACGCCATCGGCACCCGCTAAAATCCTTATCCTTTCGTTACCGTCCCTTAAGTCTCTGAAGGCAATCTCGGCCGTGATTGGYGGCCCGGCGTCCGGGCCCGCCGCCCTGCCGGTCCGAGGCTGCCGCCCATGTTCGCCGAGACGTTGGAATCGATTCAGTCCTCGCCATCGAAGCGAACGATATATGTGCGCGGCCTGGTGG
>NZ_JBFULT010000763.1:0-2859 GCF_054049755.1 Bradyrhizobium sp. P5_C11_2 | reverse complement strand
GATCAGTGCATTACGACGTCGTCGTTATCGGCGGAGGCGCGGTCGGGGCGAGCATCGCCTACTTCCTGAGGCGTCATCCGAAGGCGTGCTCAGTAGCCGTGGTCGAACGAGACAAGACCTACCGCCTCGCTTCGACACCGCGTGCATCAGGCGGCGTCCGCCGGCTGTTCGCGCTGCCCGAGAACATCGCGCTTTCCAATTTCAGCATTCCCTTCTTCGAGCGATTTGACACCGACATGGCGGTGGATGGCGAACCGGCACAGATCGACTTCAAGAAAAACGGCTATCTCTTCATCGTCTCGGCTGCAGACATCGGCACGCTCGAGAGAAACTTTCGCGTGCAGGAAGAGAACGGCGTTAACGTCGTTTGGCTCGATCAAAACGGATTGAAGAGCAGATTCCCCTCAATGAATGTCGACGATCTCGCAGCCGCAGCATATTCGCCTGACGATGGCTGGCTGGATCCCTACAGCGTGCTGCGCGGATTGCGGCGGAAGGCCCTCTCGATCGGCGCGACGTTCCTCGATGACGAGGTTATCGGACTCGAGGCGCAGCGCGGACGCGTCAGAAATGTGACGCTGAAATCGGGAGCAGTCATCTCAGCGGACCACGTGGTGAACGCGGCCGGCGCATGGGCAAAGGAGATCAGCGCGATGGTCGGGATGCGGGTGCCGATCGAACCGATGCGTCGTTACGAGCATTACTTCGAGTGCGAGCAAGCAATCGAGCTGTTGCCCTATCTGAAGGACACCCAGCGATTGGCGTTCCGGCCCGAAGGCAAAGGCTACTCGGGCGGCGTGCCAGACATTCGGGAGCCGCGCGGCTTCAACTTCGAAGTCGAGCACGACTATTTCGAACGCGTCGTTTGGCCGGCGCTTGCGCATCGGTTTCCGGCCTTCGAACGGACAAAAGAAAAGAACGTGATGCCGGGGCTCTACGATCAGAACGAGCTCGATGGCAACGTAATCATCGGCCCCTGGACCAATGGCCTGCCGAATTTCTACATGATTGCAGGATTCTCGGGCCACGGCCTCATGCATGCTCCAGGCTGCGGGCGCGCGATGGCCGAACTGATCCTGGATGGCGGCTATCRGACCATCGATCTCAGTCGTTTCGGATGGCAGCGCGTGTTGGACGGCGCACCGTATCGCGAACAAGGGATCATTTAGCAGACGTTGCCGAGGGCTACACCATGGTTTGAGACGGTGCTTCCGCACCGCCTCTCACCATGATGCAGATGTCCAAGTTGCTGGCCTACTCCGCCGGTGCCGCGTGCATCTCCGGATGCGCGGCGTAGGGCTCGCTGGCGCCGAGCCTGCTGGCCGCGAACAGCCCGGCGGCCATCACGGCGTAGGCGAATGCAACTGCGGGCGTGACGCCAAAGCCGCCACCGATGCCGACGGCTTCGCCGTGCATGAWGCCGAAGTAAGTCAGCACCGCTCCGACCAGCGCAAAGGCCGAGGCCTTCTCGAAGTCGCGCTCGATGATGAAGACGCCGATCGCGCCCAGGATCAGGCCGCCGAGGATAGAGCCGCCGCCCATCACCTCGAGCCCGTGATAGAACACGCCCTGCTGCGGCAGTGCTGCGATCGCCGCGGCCTTGACCGCGTCGGCCTTGTCGGCGGCGAGCCCGCCGACAGAGGTCGCGGCCATCATGGTCGAACCCAGCATGGTGTCGATCTGGAGCTTGGCCCAGGCGGCGAGATGCGGCGTCAGCGCCAGCACGATCGCGGGCGCGTGCTTGACCGGCGTGGTCTGGAACGCCTGCGCACCGATCAGCATGCCGATGTAGAGCAGGATCGGCGAGATCGCGACCACCGGCACGAGCGCCAGCAGCACCGAGATGATGCCGAACCATGCCAGCACGACCACCATGATGCCGGTCGCGGCCGAGTAGCCGATGCGGCCGCCCATCGCCTTCCAGCCGGGATGGCCGATATAGACCGCGTTGATGAAGGGATTGCCCATCAGGCAGCCGATCAGGCTGACGACGCCGTCGGCCGTCAGCACGCGCGTGGTCGGATATTCGTCGCCGGCCGCTTCCGCGCTCTCGACATTGTCCATGGCCTCGACGAGGTCATAGATGCCGAACGGAATGGCGGTGACCAGGATGATGCCGAGGAACTCGAAGCCGGAGAACACGTAGCCTACGGCCGGGATCGGCACCGAGAAGCCGAAATTGGCAAAGGCATCGCCGACGCCCTTGACGCTCAGTCCACCGAGACCGAGGCCGAACAGGTTCGAGCCCCAGGCGATGATCATGCCGACCGCGATGGCGACGAGGCCGGCGGGAATGCCGCGCCAATATTTCACGCCGCCGAACCAGCTCACCAGGATGATGGCGAAGCAGACCAGGCCGATCTGCGGCGTCATGTACATTTCGAGCGCCGGCCGCATCGAGATGAAGGTGACGGAGACACCGGYAAGCGTGCCGAGCAGCGCCGCGCGCGGCGTGATCTTGCGGATGAACGGCGCGATGAAGCCGCCGATCATGAGGATGAAGCTCTGGAAGAACACCCAGACCAGGCCGGCCGACCAACCCTTCAGCGGATCGCCGGTCTTGATCGTGATCGGCAGCATGATCACGAAGGTGACGATGAACATGTGCGGCACGCTGACGCCCGAGGGCAGCGCGCAGACGTCGCTGCGGCCGGTCTTCTGCGCCAGCCGGTAGGCGAGGTATGCGTAGTAGAAGGTCGACAGGCACATCATCAGCCCGAGCGCGGGCAGGATGCGGCCGAACACGAGTGAGTCCGGCATCTTCAGCACGAAGCGCAGCAGGCCCGTGAGCACCAGCATGTTGACGAGAATGTTGGTGCCGAAGCCGAAAAACGCGTTCCAGTCGCCCGGTGTCCATAG
>NZ_JBFULT010000762.1:0-2861 GCF_054049755.1 Bradyrhizobium sp. P5_C11_2 | reverse complement strand
GTGAACGCCTGTTCGTTGGCAACGAGGGCGGAAGCGAAACCCGGGACGTGTGCGGTCTCGGCAACAGGCGGGATAGGCGGACGACAGCCGGACCAGAGGCCCCGAAAGGGGTCATTTCGTTTCTCCGCTGTCGTCACCCGCCTTGTGCGCAATTGCGCACTGGGGCGGGTGACCCGGTATTCCAGAGGCGGCTGTAGTTCCCAGAGGAGCCGCGGCGTACTGGATCCCCCGCTTTCGCGGGGGATGACGGCGGTGGGTGGGGCTGCTCCGCGGTGTACGGCTAACCCGTTGGCGGAACTGGCGAGATCGGGTCAGGCCCGAGCCTCCGGCGACCGTCCGGCAAAAAAAACGCGAAAACAACCCCATGCACAGTAGCGGGGGCCTTGATATGCCTTGTGAAATCGCCTCTACGGATTTTACGAAGTGAGTTTGACTCGTCGGGCAAAACAGGGGCATGATGCCATGATCGAGGATGCGTGGGGTGGCCGGCCGGGATCCCCGTGAGTGGGGGTGCATGGCCACCGTATTGATCGTCGCGCCGGTCTTTGCCCTGATCGCGGCCGGCTATGCCGCCGTGCTGTTTCGCTTCGTCTCCGAGACCGCGCACAAGGGCATCTCCGAATTCGCCTTCAGCATCGCCATCCCCGCTTTGCTGTTCCGCACCATCGTCGTCTCGGAATTCCCCGATGTCAGCCCCTGGCGGATGTGGGGCGCCTATTACGGCGCGCTCGCCATCATTTGGATCGCGGCGCTGGCGCTGTCGGCCCTGCTGCGCGAGCGGCGCGAGGACCGCGAGGACGGCGTCGTGTTCGCGATCGGCTCGGTCTACGGCAACATCGTGATGCTCGGCATTCCCTTGACGCTCTCGGCGCTGGGCAACGAGGCCGCGGGGCCGATGGCGCTGATCCTGTCGGTGAACACGCCGCTGCTCTGRCTCTGCGGCATCCTGCAAATGGAGCTTGTCAGCCGCAAGGGGAGCGGCTCGCCTCTGGCGGTGATCCGCCCCGTGCTCGCGGATCTCGCCCGCAATCCGCTGATGCTGGGAATCGGTTTTGGCGTGCTCTGGCGCTTTACGGGGCTCGGCCTCAACCCCGTGGCCGACAGAACCATCGAGCTGCTCGCGCAGGCGGGATCGCCGGCCGCGCTGATCGCGCTTGGCATCAATCTGTTCCGGTTCGAGGTGAAGGGCGAGAAGCTCGGCATCCTCGTGATGTGCGCGCTCAAACTGCTGGTGATGCCCGCGGCCGCCTTGCTGCTGGCCAAGCTGCTCGGTTTGCCCCCGGTTGCAGCCGGCGTGATCGTGCTGTTCGCGGCGATGCCGACCGGCGCGAACGCGTATATCTTCGCGGTCCAGTACAAGCGGCTGGTGAACCCGGTGTCGGGCGCGGTGGCGCTGGGCACGCTGCTGGCGGCGGTGACGTTGCCGGTGGTGGTGCTGATCGTGGCGGGGGTGAAGTAGCGCCGCTTACGCAGCCCAGTCCATAATCGCGTCAATGAAAGTCTGAGCCTGGCGGATCGCGTCCACCCTCGTGGCACAGACACCGACCGACACGGTTCGGCCTTTTCCCACAGTCCACTTCCAACCGGAAGGGTAGCTCATTTCAACGATCGAGAAGCTTACGCCGCGATGTTCCACGGAGGACCTCCGCTAACATGTTGCTGTGCGAAAAGACTACGCGAAATGATGAATGCGGTCTAGCGGGGACGGCCGACAGACGTGGTTTCTGTTAGGCTTTCAGGAATCGTGACGGAAGCTCGACCCGACAGATCGAGGAGCACCGTCATCGTAATTCGATAACTCTTCAGGTCATGAGCCTGACGACTGCCGAAAGGGTTATTGAACAGGCTGGCCCGCGCGCCAGGCCATCTCCCAGAAGTCTGCTTCGAGTCGGGTGGCTTCCTTGAAGATCGCAATCAGCTCTGCCTCGCGGGCCGGCGTGGCGTAGAGATCGGCGAGATGCTCCATGTGCGCCCGCGCCTTGGCAGCGACCTCCTGGTACGGCGCGCCGGCGTACTCGGCGATCCAGACGCGGTAGGCGTTCGTCGCGGCGTCCGCGAGGGGGAGCGAGGCGAGCCGCGTTGCGATCTCCGCGTACCCGATCACGCAGGGGGCAAGCGCCACCTTGAGTGCCAGCAGATCGCCGCGCATTCCCGTGTCGAGCACGTAGCGTGTATAGGCCAGCGTCTCGGCCGCTGGAGGGGTCTGTTCAAGGTCGGCCGGGGATAGACCCCAATCGGCACAGAGCTTCACATGCAGGTTCATCTCGACATCGAGGATGGCCGAAAGGCCGGCTGCTGCTTCACGCATGTCGGCAAGTCTGGGTGACTTGTAGACCGCGAGCGCGTACGCGCGGGCAAACTCGATGAGGAACAGGTAGTCCTGAACGAGGTAGTGACGAAACGCCGCTTCGGGGAGCGAGCCGTCCGCCAATCCGTTCGTGAAGGGATGCTCGGTGTAGGCCCGCCACTCAACGGATGCTTCTGTCTTGAGACGCTCGAAGAAACTCACGATCTTTTCCGCCCGGCTTGCTTGTCCATGAACGTCCTTGGCTCGCTACCGATAGCGCATTGCGAACCGAGGAGCTACGGTGACTGCGGACAAAACTGGCTTTGAGCAGCGGTGCGGATGAGGCACTCCCCGCGTCGAGAGTTTTGTGTGCTGTTACCGTAATGGCGTAATGGTGTAATCCCGGTTCAGTATCAGCGGCTGGTGAACCCGGTGTCGGGCGCGGTGGCGTTGGGGACGCTGCTGGCGGCGGTGACGTTGCCGGTGGTGGCGGGGGCGGGGGTGAGGTAGGGCCGTGAGCCGTCGGGAGAGCGTAGCTGGGTCGAGCCGCGTCCAAATAGGCTAAGAGTGATCG